>CATIMP010000097.1 GCA_949528465.1 Bacteroidota bacterium
AACCGCCTCTGGCACAAGTGCTAAAGCTACCGTTAGTCCAGAAAGGATATCGTTTTTAACGCTTCCACCGTTGGTGGTGTCTATAAGTTTAAATGGCTTCATCAGAGAAATTTAAGCGGCAAAAGTAATGTAATTGCGCTGAAGATGTGGTGAGTGACTGAAATAACGTGCTATTTTCCTAACACTACTGTTCCCCAAAATCATTATATTTGATATCCAAAGCCCCAACATCATGAAAAAAACTTTACTACTTGTTTTCATATTGGCCTTTTTTGGTTGTGATAACAAACCCAAAAAAAACGCTCCCACTTCTTCTTTTTCTAAGTACATTCAATCTTTTTCAGGTGGTTCTCAATCGGTAGGGGCACCCGTCGTAATTAGTTTTAAAGATGAAATTGATACAACGATTTCGCCTGAAAAGATCTTTACCATAAGCCCAAAAATAACAGGAAGTATTGATTGGAGGGAAGGAAACGCTTTATATTTTGTACCAAATCCAGCCCTTGAACAGAGCAAAACATATAAAGTAGCCGTAAAACTAAAACCACTATTTACTGACCTTTCTAAAGAACTAGAAACGTTTCAATTTGAATTTAAAACACTAAAACAAAACTTTGAAATCAATACAGGTGAAATCCGTTTTTCTGAAGATCATGGCTTAAATGCAGCAAGTTTAAGCTGTAACATTCAAACAGCAGATGTAGCCCATTTGGAAGTCATTAAAAAAACCGTTTCTGCCACACAAAATGGTGCTGATTTGCGTTTGGCTTGGAAAACGCCTAAGCATAATACCTTTTTTGAGTTTGATATAGAAGGTATCCGTACAAGCAAAAAGAGTAGTCGTGTCATCATAGAAGTAAACGGAACTCCACTAAAAATAGATAAGAAAGAAACAACATCAATTGTTGTTCCACCAACAAACACCTTTGAAATATTATCTGCTAAGATTATTTCGAGTAACGAAAATTACGTTTCTATAATTTTTTCTAATCCGTTAGATGTGAAGCAAAACTTAAATGGATTTATTAAAATAGGGAAAAAAAACTACAAGGGAATAATAGACGGAAACGAGCTTAAAGTTTATTTGAAAGAAAATGTAACTGAGGACATAAGGCTCCGTGTTTTTAATCGGATACGTAATACGAGCGGCGTTTCTTTAGGAGAAAACTATGAAACTGTGCTCCCATTTACCCAAACAAAGCCCAAAGTGCGTTTTTCTATAAATAAAGACAAAACCATACTTCCTTCTGTAGATACTTTTATTGTCCCATTTGAAGCAATTGGGCTTAATGCAGTAGACGTATCTGTAGTAAAAGTTTTTACCAACAACATGCTACAATACCTGCAAGTAAATACGCTTGGACAAAAACAACAACTTAATCGTGTTGCGCGTCCTGTTCTTAAAAAAACAGTCGACTTATCAGGATTAGGTGTTACAAACTTCCATAAATGGAACACTTTTTCACTTAACTTATCCGAGCTTATACAGCTAGACCCAGGTGCGCTTTATCAAGTTAACATCGGTTTTCGTCGTAAACACGCCCTCTACCAATGCGATAAGGATAAAGATTTAATAGAAGATATTCCTGAAGAAAACTGGGGAGCGGATACAGGAGAAAGTTCATACTGGGATAGCTACCAAGGATATTACAGCTCAAACTACAACTGGAAAGAGCGCAACAATCCTTGTGACGACTCATATTATGGTGGTAGAAGAAGTGTGCGTAAATTATTTTTAGCGTCGGACTTAGGGATTATAGCCAAAAGAAGTGATTTTGGTGATCTATCTGTTTTTGTTTCTAGCCTTAAAGAAGCTTTTCCCCTACAGGGTGTTGAAGTTGGTCTATACGACTACCAACAACAACGCATCAATACTGCATATACCGATAGCGAAGGGTTTGCTAAAATCAAAATATCAGAAGGCAAGCCTTTTGCGCTTATTGCAAAAAAAGACTCTCAAAGAGGCTATCTAAAATTAAATGATTTTTCTTCCCTATCACTAAGCAATTTTGATATTTCTGGTACCAAAGTAAGACAAGGCCTTAAAGGGTTTATTTACGGAGAAAGAGGGGTCTGGCGCCCTTCAGACTCCATCCACCTGACCTTTGTGTTACAGGATCATAAAAAGAATTTACCTAAAAATCACCCCGTAATTATGGAGTTATATGACCCCAATAACAGGTTGACTTACAGAAAAATAAACACCACTCCTGTAGGAAATATGTATTCTTTTGATTTTGTTACAAATGAAGATGCGCCAACAGGAAATTGGAGAGCAAAGGCTCGTGTTGGTGCAGCCGCATTTTCCAAAAAAATACGCGTCGAAACGGTTAAGCCAAACCGACTTAAAATTAGCTTAAATCCTACCAAAGAAAAACTCACACATCAAGACCAATCATTTGAAGGGTTATTAAACGTATCATGGCTAACAGGTGCAATAGCAAAAAATTTAAAAGTTGAGTATGACATGATGTTGCAGGCAACGAAAACAGTCTTTAAAGGGTTTTCAAGCTATGTTTTTGACGATAAAAGTCGAATACTATTGAGTCAACGAAATTTAGTTTATAAAGGGAAATTAAACGCTCAAGGGGACGCAACTATTAAATTTGACTTGGGTAATAATCAGAGCGTTCCTGGTGCTTTGAATGTGTTACTTTTTGGAAAAGTATATGAAGAAGGCGGGGATTTTAGTATCAGTAAAACGCAAGTTCCCTACTATCCATTTGCGAGTTTTGTAGGTCTTAAAGCTCCTGACGGAGATAAAAGAGGCATGCTACTCACTGACAAAAAACATAAAATACAGATTGCCACGCTAGACGCAAATGGAAAGCCACTCTCCAAAAAAAACATCAAGGTTTCACTCTATAAATTAAAATGGAAATGGTGGTGGGATAAATCTTATGAAAATCTGGGCAATTATATAGGCAGATCATTTAAGCGTCCTACCCATTCTTTTAAAACTTCTACTATTAATGGAAAAGGGGTTTGTGAGATCGAAGTTAAAAACAACGATTGGGGGCGGTATTACGTAAAAATAGAAGATCCGGCCTCGGGGCACTCAGCAGGACAAGTATTGTATTTTGATTGGCCTGGGTGGGCAGGAAAAGCAAAAGACGGACAACTAGACGGAGCATCTATGCTTGACTTTAGTGTACAAAAGGAAACATTTAATGTTGATGAGGAAGTGTCATTAACTGTTCCCTCAACTGAGGGTAACAGAATTTTGGTAAGTCTTGAAACAGGAAAAAACGTATTGAAAACATTTTGGGTAGTAGCAGAAAGTGAACGCACCCAAATAAAATTCAAAACAACAAAAGAGATGAGTCCTAACGTGTATGTACATTTAACAATGATTCAACCACACGAACAAAACAAAAACGACTTGCCTATTCGACTCTATGGCATTAAAAACATTAACGTAGTTGACCCCGAAACAAGATTAACTCCAGTAATTAAACTCCCCAAGAAATTGGCTCCCGAAGAGTCATTTAAGGTTAAGATTAGTGAAAAAGAAGGGAAGGCAATGAGTTATACTTTAGCTATGGTTGATGAAGGCTTGTTGGATTTAACCAACTTTAAAACGCCCGATATATGGAAGTCCTTTTTTAACAAAGAGGCCTTAAGTGTAAAAACATGGGATTTGTATAATCATGTATTGGGAGCATTTGCAAGTGAGAATACTTTTATGACAACCATTGGCGGAGACGCTGAACTGACAGCAAAAGACGAGAAAACAGCAAATCGATTTAAACCAGTAGTTAAATTTTTAGGCCCCTTCTATCTTAAAAAAGGGGAGCGCAAATCACACAAAATAACAATGCCGCAATACTTGGGGAGTGTTCGTACTATGGTAGTCGCTGCAACGGATGTTGCTTATGGAAGTGCTGAAGAAACAACTCCTGTCAAACAAGACTTAATGGCATTGGCAACAATGCCAAGAGTAGCAGGTCCAAATGAACAGATAAAACTACCCGTGAATATTTTTTCATTAAACGATAAAATAAAGGATGTAACGGTAAATATTGAGATTTCAGGAGCGCTTAAATCGGTAGGAAAAACAAGTAAAAAAATAAAGTTTAACGGGGCTGGTGACCAAATGGTGTACTTTGATGTAAAAGCATTAACAGCACTCGGTATTGGAAAAGTTAAAGTACATGCTGCATCTGGAAAAACAAATGCTACATATGAAATAGAAATGAATGTTATTCCCAGAAACCCATTTATTTCAGTACTAGCTTCCGCACAAGCCGTTACTTCAAAAACGCCTTGGGAACATCAGTATGTTCCGTTAGGGATTAAAGGTAAAAATGAAGCTGTGGTAGAAGTGAGTACGCTACCTCCATTAAACTTAGAAGAACGGCTTAATTACCTAATTCGCTACCCACATGGGTGTGTAGAGCAAATTACGTCATCTGTTTTTCCACAATTAAATTTGAGTGCATTAGTATCCTTGTCTTCTGAACGAAAAGAGAGAATTCAGCAAAACATCACGGGAGCGATTTTTAAATTAGGACGTTTTCAGACCTCAGAAGGTGGTTTTGGCTATTGGCCTGGCCATCAAATTTCGAGTGAATGGGGTAGTAATTACGCTGGGCATTTTTTACTTGAGGCTAAAAAACTTGGCTATGCAGTCCCTGAAACGCTCATTAATAGTTGGATTGACTATCAAACATCAATGACCAATAATTGGTCTCTAAGCCGTGAATCTTCTGGCATCATTCAGGCGTATAGGCTTTATACGCTTTCGCTTGCTAATAAGCCTGCCATAAGTGCTATGAACAGGTTAAAAGAAGAAAAACGTATTAGTGATGCCGCTAAGTGGCGTTTGGCATTGGCATATGCCACAGCCGGTTTCGAGTTTCAAGCAAAAGAAATTGTACAAAACCTTGAACGAAAAACAATAACGAAGGCCAACTCAAGCCACTACCGAAAAACTTTTGGCTCTAGGCTCAGAGATCGGGCAATGGTTTTGGAAACCTTAATCGCTTTATCCGAAAACGAACAGGCATTTGATGAGTTAACATACATTGCTCAACAACTGGGAACAAAACAATGGATGAGTACCCAAACAACTGCATACACATTATTAGCCATAGCCAAGTACTTGAAAGCCAACCCTATTGAAGAGGAAATAAACGCCACGCTTATGATTGGAAACAAAAAAATAAGCCTTCATAATTCAAACAAATATCTTCAACAAATTGCGCTTACTGAACCCGAAAAAGAAACCCCTTTATCGCTTGTTAAATCAGGAGATGCCGCGGTTTACGTAAGGCTAATTAAAAAAGGAATCCCACTTGCGAATAAAACCGATGACAGCAATAGTAATTTAAATTTCGATATAGCATATGAAGATATCTCTGGAAATTCAATTGATGTCACAAAGTTACCAAAGGGAACCAGCTTCTATGCACGTGTTACAGTTTCTAACCCTGGTCGCAGAGGAACTTATACCGAAATGGCACTAACTCAAATTTTTCCATCTGGATGGGAAATTATTAATACGCGCCTAGACGGTACAGATATAAACGATAGTGCTGTTACCTACAAGGACATAAGAGATGATAGGGTGATGCATTACTTTGATTTAAAACCAAAGCAAAAAGCAGAATTTACGGTATTGCTTAATGCTGCATACGAAGGAGCGTATTATATGCCTATGACACATGTAGAGGCAATGTATGATAATACTATTTATGGAACTAAAAGCGGGAAATGGGTACAGGTAACCTCAGAGAAAAACTGACGCTTATAAAAAAAGCTGTTTTTAAGTTCTGGAGTTCCAAACAAAAAAGAGTCATCTTTTTTTTATCTGTTGTTGTAGTGTTATTTATGGTGTTTGTTAGAATACCAAAACCATTATTTGATGTGAGTTATGCAACAGTTCTTCGATCGCATGACGGAAAGTTATTAGATGCAGCTATTGCCGATGATGAACAATGGCGGTTTCCCCCACTTGATAGTATTCCTGAAAAATTTAAAATTGCCTTGCTCTTGTACGAAGACGAATATTTTTATTCCCATCTGGGAGTGAATCCTATTTCAATTGTTCGTGCAACAAGACAAAACATGTCTGCAGGGAAAATTGTTAGAGGTGGGAGTACTATTTCTATGCAGACCATTCGAATGGCTTTAGGAAATAAAAAAAGGACCTATGGGCAAAAATTTATTGAGATTCTAAAGACAATTAAATTTGAGCTAATCTATTCTAAGAAAAGTATACTAAAAAGCTATGTAAATCATGCGCCGTTTGGAAGTAATATCGTAGGATTAAATGCCGCCTCTTGGCGTTACTTTTCAAGAGATCCACATAAGCTTTCTTGGGGCGAGATAGCAACTCTTGCTGTTCTACCTAACAATCCGAAGCGTATTTTCCCCGGAAATAATCACGCGGAATTAATTAGAAAAAGAAATCTCTTGTTGGACAAAATTTGTTCTAGAGGACATTTTGACGAAAATGTCTTGGATTTATATAAGCTAGAGAAAATACCCACGCGTATTGCCGCGTTACCCAATTATACCCCCCATTTACTTCAACGCGGAATTGCTGAAAATAAACACGGAGAAAGTATTATTTCAACCTTAGATTTTGACTTACAAAAGAAGGTCTCCCAGACAGTGAAAAAACACAATATTAAGCTATCAGAAAAAGAAATAAATAACGCTGCTGCGTTAGTTTTAGATATAAAAACAGGAAATGTATTGGCTTATGTTGGGAATGCTTCCACAAGTGAACATCACGCCAAATATGTCGATATTATTACGGCAAATAGAAGTCCAGGCAGTTTATTAAAGCCTTTTCTCTACGCTGCTTCATTGGACGAAGGAACTATACTGCCACATCAACTTATTGAAGATGTTCCTTTGTATTATGATGGTTTTATTCCTAAGAATTTTGATCGAAAGTTTAGAGGAGTCGTCAAAGCTAATGAGGCACTTAGCAGTAGCCTGAATGTGCCATTTATAAATTTATTAATTCATTATGGCAATGAAAAATTTTATCATTTGTTGAAAAAAATGGGGTATGACAACCTAAAACATGCTCCTTCGCATTATGGCTTAAGCCTAATTTTAGGAACTGCTGAAACCTCTTTATGGGAAATCTCCTCGCTTTATGCTGGAATGGCTCGAACTTACTTGAATTATCAGGACAGACCACTTAATCTTGGCTATTCTACGAACGACTATAGCGAAAACAGCTATTATATCAAAAAGAATATTAAAACGGCTGCTTCACTCAAACAACATGGATATTTAAGTGTAGGTGCTATTGAAGCTACGCTTACAGCGATGCAAGAATTAAAGCGGCCAGAGCAAGAATCTGGTTGGGAGTCTTTTCTTTCAAGAAAAAAAATTGCGTGGAAAACAGGTACAAGTTATGGGTTCAAAGATGCTTGGTCTATTGGGATTAACAACAAATATTTGGTTGGCGTTTGGGTGGGTAATGCTGATGGTGAAGCACGTCCAGATCTTGTTGGAGCTCGCTCAGCGGCTCCATTGATGTTTGATCTGTTTCGCCATTTAGATGGGAGCTCTATTCTTCAAGAAACCCCCCATGGAAGCGCGGAGGATGTTTGCATAGCATCAGGAATGCTTTCAAAAAAGACATGCCCAAATAATATCACACAACCGCTAACAGATAATTTTTATGCCCAAGCAAAAAAATGCACCTATCACCAGACACTTAAATTAAATGTAGAAAAAACACATCAAGTTGATAGTAACTGCTACAGTACTTTTGACATGATCCATGAAAGTTATTTTGTTTTAACTCCAATTCAAGCTTGGTATTATAGAAAATATCATCCTAACTACACATTTCCTCCACCATTTAGTTCCAATTGCACTAAAAAAACTGCTAGTAAAAAAATACAATTGCTATACCCTCAAAATGATGCTAAGATTTTAATCCCTAAAGAGCAAAGTGGCAAAACCGGCAGTGTTATTTTTCAAGCGGCGCATCAAAATGAAAAAGCGAAAATTTTTTGGCATCTAGATCATAGCTTCGTAGGCGTAACTGAACAAACGCATCAAATAGCGGTTGAAGCGAAACCTGGAAAACATCTGTTAACCTTAGTAGACGATAGTGGCAACGAAATTTTGAAAAGATTTTCGATTGTGGCCAAAAAAAATAGAGTGTCTTTCTAATAAACACATCACAAGATTTTGGAAATCAACACCCCATTTTTTAATAAACAGTACTTTAGCAAAAATTATAACGGATGAATCTACTAACGGTAGAAGGCATTTCAAAAGCATATGGCGAACGGGTCATTTTTGAACCCCTTTCCTTTGGCGTCAGCAAAGGACAAAAAATTGCATTAATTGCCAAAAATGGAAGTGGAAAAACGACCATTTTAAAAATTATTGCGCAGCAAGATACTTCCGATACAGGGCAAGTCAACTTCCGAAAAGGAACGCAAATATCTTACCTGCCTCAAGACCCCGTCTTAGACCCTGAAAAAACCGTAGAGGAAATTATCTTAGAATCAGGAAATCAAGTTTTGGAGGTTATTGCTGACTACGAAGAGGCCTTGCAAAACCCCGAAGATACCGAGCGCTATCAAAAGGCATTTGAAGCCATGGAACAACACCAGGCTTGGGATTTTGAAAGCCAATACAAACAGCTGTTGAGTAAACTGAAATTAGACAACCTGAGCCTAAAAGCAAGTGCCTTGTCTGGAGGGCAAAAAAAGCGGGTTGCCCTTTGTATTGCGTTACTTGAAAAACCAGATTTACTTATTCTTGATGAGCCGACAAACCATCTAGACTTGGAGATGATTGAGTGGCTTGAAGCCTATTTTATCAAAGAAAAACTAACGCTGTTGATGGTCACACACGACCGTTATTTTCTTGAACGGGTATGTAATGAAATCATTGAGCTTGACAATGGAAAACTGTTTAGTTACAAAGGAAGCTATTCCTATTTTTTAGAAAAACGCGCCGCACGCATAGAGCAACTTGAAACCGAAGCGCACAAAGCCAAGCGCCATTTTACCAAAGAGCTGGAATGGATGCGTCGTCAACCGAAAGCACGAACCACCAAGTCCAAATCTAGAATTGAGGATTTCAAAAAAATCAAAGCGAAAGCACAGCAGCGAAGAAACGAACACGAGGTGCAATTGGAAATCAACATGGAGCGTTTGGGCGCCAAAATGATTGAAATGCATCGAGTATCCAAAGCCTTTGATGAAAAGGTAATTCTCCAAGGATTTGATTATAACTTTCAGCGTAATGATCGAATTGGGATTATTGGCAACAACGGAACAGGCAAATCTACCTTTCTCAAACTCCTTACCAATACCATAAAGCCTGATAGCGGAAAAATGGTTTGGGGTGACACCCTTAAGTTTGGCTATTATACGCAAGAAGGAATACACGTTAAACCGGATCAAAAGGTCATTGAAGTCATTCAAGAATTTGGCGAATTTATTCCACTCAAAAAAGGACGTAAAATTTCCGCTCAGCAATTACTTGAACGCTTTTTATTTGACCGCAAAAAACAGTACGACTTTGTAGAAAAGCTAAGTGGAGGAGAACGTAAACGACTGTATTTATGTACTGTACTAATCCAAAACCCCAACTTCATCATATTGGATGAGCCTACGAACGATTTGGATATTGTTACCTTAAATGTACTGGAAAATTTTCTCCTAGATTTTCCTGGATGTTTGATAGTTGTTTCCCACGACCGCTATTTTATGGATAAAATTGTGGATCATCTTTTTGTCTTTAGAGGGAATGGGAAAATTGAAGATTTCCCTGGAAACTATTCCGACTTTAGAGCTTATGATGGGCTTACAACAACCCCAGAAACCCCAAAGAAGAAACCGAAGACGGACTGGAAAAACAAAACAGAAAACAAACCAAATATCGAAGAACAACGCGCGTTAAAAAAACTGGAAAAAGAAATGGCTTCACTAGATGCGCAAAAAGAAAGCATACAACAGCAATTCAATGACGAATCGCTAACGCCGGAAGACATCAAAACACTTTCTATTGAACTAACAGCAGTTGAAAAAACATTGGAAGCCAAATCTGATGAATGGCTAGAGCGCTCCCTTGCACTAGAATAATAGAACGCCCTTTTTTTTAACAATACAGGACTTTTACCACGCATTCGCCAGTTGATATATACAACCGTAATTGTATTACTTTTGTACTCAACATGATAAAGCGTTTATTTCCCATACTTTCTTGGTTGCCAAACTATAAAAAGGCTTTTATTGCTGGAGACCTTTCAGCTGGTTTCACGGTTGGTGTCATGCTCATTCCGCAAAGTATGGCATACGCCATGATAGCGGGACTTCCGCCTGTTTACGGGCTTTATGCTGCGCTAATGCCGCAATTGATTTATGCGCTTATGGGCACTTCACCACAGCTAAATGTAGGGCCCGTAGCCATGGATTCGCTTTTAGTAGCGGCAGGTTTGGGTGCGCTATCCATATCTGGAATAGATACTTATATTGCTATGGCAATTGTTTTGGCCTTGTTTGTGGGTTGTATTCAAGTGGTGCTTGGCGTACTCAAAATGGGGTTTTTAGTGAATTTTTTATCAACTCCAGTAATTAGTGGATTTACTTCTGCCGCGGCATTGATTATTGGTTGTAGTCAATTAAGTCATTTACTTGGAATTGAGGTTGGTAGAAGCAGCAAAATACAACACATTCTTGCAGCCGTTGCTGCCGAATTAAATCAGCTTAATATATATGCACTGAGCGTTGGCGTAATTGCCATAATACTTATCCTAATCTTACGAAAAATCAGCAAACGGATTCCTGCGGCATTAGTAGTTGTAGTGTTGGGTATTGTGGCTGTAATTATATTTAACCTTGATGCAAAGGCCGTGGAAATTGTTGCTGAAATTCCAAAAGGACTTCCAAGTTTTACGGCGCCCGAACTTGATTTTTTGATGCTTGAAGAACTCTTTCCCATTGCCCTAACCTTAGCGCTAATTGCTTTTATGGAAGCCATGTCGGTTGCCAAAGTCATGGAGCGTAAGCATAAAAATCAACTTAGACCAAATCAAGAATTAATCGCATTAGGCACAGCAAATATCGTAGGGGCATTTTTTAAATCATATCCTACAACAGGGAGTTTTACCCGATCTGCTATTAACGATTTAAGTGGTGCCAAAACAGGACTAGCTAACCTTGTAAGTGCGGTTATCGTTGTGCTTACCCTATTATTTTTGACGCCTCTATTTTATTATTTACCCAGCGCCGTGTTGGCCGCCATTATTTTGGTTGCTGTATTCGGGTTGGTTGACCTGCAATATCCAATACAACTTTTTAAAACAAGGAAAGATGAGTTTATATTGCTCAATGCAACATTTTTACTGACACTTTTTGTAGGCATTACTGAAGGGATTTTATTTGGAACCTTATTGGCGTTGCTGCTCATGGTGTACCGAACTTCTAAACCACATGTTGCTGTACTGGGAAGGATAAAAGGCACGTCTTATTTTAGAAATATCAATAGGTTTAAAGAAGATATAGAGCATACACCTGAAGTACTTGTATTTCGCTTTGATGCGCAATTGTACTTTGGGAATAAAGACTATTTTAAGTCCGAATTACTTGCTGCCATAGCAGAACAACAAACACCTCCTTCAACAATTATCATCAAATCGGATCCTATAAATTATATAGATAGTAGTGCCGTGTTTATGCTTGAAAATCTGATTACCGAATTGCAACAACAAGAGATTAGGGTATTGTTTTCGGAGCTGATTGGACCCACTCGGGATATCATCAAAAAATCTAAATTAATTGGGCTAATTGGGCGCGAAAACTTCTTTGTCAACACCAATGAAGCCTACGAGTTTGCCACCAAAAAAACACCCAAAACAAATTTGCAAGAAAAAATTTCGCTTCAAACCAAAAGTGATTCTTAATAAAATATAAAACTATAATTTTACACAAATAATCAGGACAAAATGAAAGTAGAACAGTTATACACCGGATGCTTGGCGCAAGGCGCATATTACATTGAAAGTGAAGGCGAAGTGGCTATCATTGACCCGCTACGTGAAACAACACCCTATTTGGAACGTGCCGAAAGAGACAACGCAAACGTAAAATATGTTTTTGAAACACATTTTCATGCCGATTTTGTGAGTGGACATCTAACGCTTGCCAAGCAAACGGGAGCACCTATCATTTTTGGCCCAAACGCCAATCCAAGTTTTGATGCTATTATTGCCACCGACGGACAAGA
Source organism: Bacteroidota bacterium (assembly GCA_949528465.1). GTDB lineage: Bacteria > Bacteroidota > Bacteroidia > Flavobacteriales > Flavobacteriaceae > UBA7446. Next base: position 12,220 of record CATIMP010000097.1, read on the forward strand.
ATTTTCATTGGGTAAGGCAACAATTGTTGTGATTCACACGCCTGGACACACTATGGAAAGCACCACCTATTTACTCCGTGATGCTGACGGGAAAGACCATGCTATTTTTACAGGTGACACGCTGTTCTTGGGAGATGTAGGACGACCAGATTTGGCACAAAAAGCGGCGCACATGACCCAAGAAGAACTAGCGGGAACCCTTTTTGAAAGTTTGCGCACTAAAATTATGCCTTTAGCAGACGATGTGATTGTATATCCCGCACACGGAGCCGGTTCTGCTTGTGGGAAAAATATGATGAAAGAAACGGTTGACACGCTCGGAAATCAAAAGAAAATGAACTACGCACTACGTGCTGATATGACCAAAGACGAATTCATTAAAGAAGTCACAGACGGCTTACTACCTCCTCCGCAGTATTTCCCGCTTAATGTGAAAATGAATAAAGAAGGCTATGCCGATTTGGATGAAGTAATTGCACAAGGAACACATGCGCTTTCTGCAGAAGCATTTGAAGTTGCTGCCAACGAAACAGGTGCGGTGGTACTAGATGTGAGGCATCATAACGACTTTGCAAAAGGGCACATTCCACGCTCCATTTTTATTGGGCTCGATGGTGGATTTGCCCCTTGGGTAGGTGCGCTTATTGCTGATGTAAAACAACCTATTCTATTGGTAACTCAAGAAGGCAGGGAAGAAGAAGCGGTTACCCGACTTTCTCGAGTTGGCTTTGACAATACACTTGGCTATCTCAAAGGTGGATTTGAGGCGTGGCACGCTGCCAAAAAAGAAGTGGACACCATAACGTCTGTTGAAGCAACAGAACTAAAAGACCTTTTGAAAAACAAAAGTGTATCTGTGTTTGACGTGCGAAAGGATACGGAATATAGTTCAGAGCATATTCCAAGCGCACAAAATACGCCGCTGAGTTTTCTGAATAATTTTTTGGCTGAATTTCCTGCCAAAGAAACATTCTTTGTTCACTGCGCGGGAGGCTACCGAAGTGTCATTGCAGCATCGATATTGAAAAGTCGTGGAATACATAATTTAATTGATGTTGCTGGTGGATTTAAGGCCATAAAAGACGCCAATATTGAAGTGACAGACTACGTCTGTCCTTCCACATTATAATGCTACATTTAATCTTAAAATTTTAACATTTCGACTCCTTTTATCAATGAAATACGCTATCGTTTTCTTGATGATTTTTGCTATAAATCATCACACAAATGCTCAACTCACAGGAGCCGTTTCCGACGCACAAAACAACCCACTAGAATACGCTACCGTTGTAGTATTTGATGAAGCTATTGATGCCTTAGTTTCGGGTGTTGTTACCAATGCTGAAGGGATTTTTTCTATTGACAACATCAAAAGCGGTGTGTATCGCGTAGAAAGTTCTTTTTTAGGCTATCAAACGGCAACTATTCAAAATGTACGTGTTTCTAATGCTACGAAAATAGATTTGGGAAATATCGTACTTCGTTTAGGAAATACACTCAACGAAGTAACGGTAACTGGAGAAACGGCAACGGTACTAAACAAAATTGACCGCCAGGTATATGCGGCTGATGCGTTTAAAAGCGCACAAGGCGGAACAGCGGTGGATGTAATACGACAACTTCCATCGGTAAGCGTTGATGCGCAAGGCCATATTAGCGTTCGTGGAAACTCGGGATTTTTGGTACTCCTAAACGGAAAACCTGTTCAAGGAAATGCGAGTAGTTTAATGGCGCAACTTCCTGCAAATGCCATACAATCGGTTGAACTTATTACAGCCCCCTCTGCCAAATACGATCCAGATGGAACTGCTGGTCTTGTCAACCTTATTACAAAAAAAGGAAGCATTAATGGTGCTTATGGGCAATTGAATGTTAAATCTGGATTGCCATCCATAGAAACGTACGGGAACGATAAAGCGCATCAACGCTATGGGACAGACGCTACCTATAATATCACAACAGATAAATGGAATGTTTCTTTTGGTGCGAATTACCTCAGAAACGACAAGGGCGGCAGACGCGAAGGCGATGTGTACACTGTTATTGATGATGTATTTACACGCTTTCCCTCAACAGGTGAGCGCAGTTTTGATGAAACAAATTACAACGGACGATTTACCTTAGAGTATACCCCCAACACCAAAAGTGCCTTATCTATCGGATTTTTTGCAGGAAAGCGTTCTAAAAAACGCTTAGCAGATATTGTGTACTACGACAATCATAAAATTAACCCATATGGAAGCACTACAAAAATCGCTTCCGACCCGTATTTCAATCACAACTTACGTGAGCGAAAAAGTGATTTTGCCTTAGGAAATATTGATTATGCACTTACGTTTCAGAACAAATCGAAATTGTCTTTATCCTTTTTATATGAGTACACACTTTTAGGCGGTCCAACTGTAAATCAAAACTTAGGACACCCAGACAACAGTGTGCTTTTTCAAGACGAATACAACACAAACGATAATCCGCTGTATGGCGTGCGCACACAACTCGATTATGCTATTCCGTTGAAAAATGGAAAAGTAGAAATGGGGTATCAGTACCGCAACTTAGACCACACGGGAGATTTTGTATATGAGCGACGCACCAACTTTAATGACCCATTTGTTTTGGTTCCTGCCTTTTCGAGTGAGGTGAATTTAACACGGAAAATACATGCTGTATATGGACAATTTTCTGTAAAAAAAGAAGCGTTTGATTACAGCGCAGGCGTTCGCATAGAAGCCATGGATAGAACACTTGTGCTAAAAGATAAAGCAGATACAGTAGATGATAAACTGCACTACGATTTTACCAAAGCATATCCGTCCGCATCTATTCAGTATGCGGTAGATGACAACACAAAAGTTAAGATGGCATATGGTAAACGTGTGGAGCGGACCACGACTTTTAAAATGAATCCGTTTCCGGAGCGAGAACATTCCGAAACCTTAGAACAAGGCGATCCAAATCTAAAGCCAGAATTTATTGATTTGATTGAGCTTGGCGTTGATACAAAACTGGGGAAACACACTGTGTTTGCTACGGCGTATTTTAGAAACACTCAAAATGTAGTCAACAGAGTAAACACCGTCTATAATGACAGTATTTTAAATCGTATTTATTCCAATGTGGGACGTTCAAAAACACTTGGGATTGAACTTGGCGCTCAGCTTAAACCAACAACTAAATGGCGGAATTTCATCGGGGCAAATGTATATCGATATGCGCTTGAAGGATCTTTTGACAACAGGCCTATAAACACCAACGCAACTATTTTTAGCCTAAATGCAAATTCCACGTACTCGTTTTGGAAGAATGCTTCTTTACAATTTACATTTAACTATTTGTCGGACAGGGTGACTGCTCAAGGGGAAGATTCAAGGTATTACACCCCAAATTTGACGTTTCAAAAATCGTTTTTGGACAACAGACTCAAAGCCACGCTGCAATGGCTGAACATAGACATGGGGCTTTTAAACACAAACGAACAACGCATTACCACCTGGCGAGCAGATGAATTTTATACCACAACCAACTATATCTACGAAGTAGATATGATTGTGTTAAACCTATCCTATATCTTTAAAAACGGGAAAAATAAATCCAAATTTATTGATAGCGAGTTTGGTAAACGAGAGTTTTAGTCCCAATGCAGCGACTAATTTTAGCGTTGGTTTTTTATGGCTTCACTAGTTTAACCCGAGTTAGATTTCTATGTGTAGTCATATACAAATAGGTAAAGTCTGCGTCAAAAGCACAGTTTGCTGTGCGTTGATTCGTATGCACAGTACCTAAATGCGTTCCATCGGGGCTAAGTACCAAAACGCCGCCAGGACCTGTTGAAAAAATTACACCCGAAGGATGAATTTTTAACCCATCAAAATTCCCTTTTTCTTTTGACATTAGTGCTATTCCGTCAAAAAATACGCGAGGGTTTGCAACACCCGTAGCGGTAATATCATACGCCATTATACGAGGATAACTACGGTCGGAAATCGTAACGAATAACGTTTTTTGATTGTTTGAAATGGCAATCCCATTAGGGGATGTCAAATCATCAATGAGCAATGAAAGTTCACCTGAAGGTGTGTATTTAAATACACCATTAAAAGGGAGCTCTTTTAGCGGGTCATCTGAGCCTGTTAATCCGTAAGATGGGTCTGTGAAATACAAATCTCCATTTTTGGCATAAACAAGATCGTTGGGGCTGTTAAAACGTTTTCCGTCAAACGAATCCACCACTGTAGAAAAACTTTTTTCGTTCCAACTGCTTAGCTTGGCAATTCGCCTATCGCCATGCATACATAGCACCAAGTTTCCATT
>CATIMP010000098.1 GCA_949528465.1 Bacteroidota bacterium
ATAGCATTTACTTCCGGAATCTCGGGGTTATCAAAAAAGATGCGTTTCTTTTTACCCTGTGCGTTTTCCAATACCATATCAAAATCGCCAACCTCTTCGGGCGCATCATGCATCTTTACAACTTCTACTTTCTTGGTAAAATAGTCTACAGAGATGTAAGCGTCTTTTTGGAAAAAACGTGCCTTGCGCATATTCTTTAACGAAATTCTACTTGCGGTCAAATTTGCAACACATCCGTTTTCAAATTCAATTCTTGCGTTGGCAATATCTGGTGTTTCACTTATGATAGCAACACCACTTGCCGAAATATTTTTAACAGGAGAATCTACAACACTTAAAACGGTATCGATGTCGTGAATCATTAAATCCAACACAACAGGGACGTCTGTTCCACGCGGATTAAATTCCGCTAATCGATGCGTCTCGATGAACATACTTTCTTGAATTTCATCTTTTACTGCCAAAAAAGCAGGGTTAAATCGCTCTACGTGACCCACTTGACCCAAAACGTTGTTTTTCTTAGCAATAGCAATAAGTTCATCAGCTTGAGCAACAGTTTGTGTTATTGGTTTTTCAACAAAAATGTGCTTCCCATTTTCAATTGCTTGTTTAGCAAGTTCATGATGATATAGCGTAGGCGTTACAATATCTACGACTTCAACAGCCGCTATAAGGTCTGCTACAGATTCAAAAGCTTTGAATCCATATTCTTGTGTAATATTTTCTCTAACGGTTTGATTCTCATCATAAAAACCAACCAAATCAAATTTTTCAGATTGATGCAATAGGCGTAAATGGATTTTCCCCAAATGTCCTGCGCCTAATACGCCTGCCTTTAACTTCTTTTCCATAATACAAATGTAACAAGATTATACTGGTGAGCACGCAGTTGATTTTGTATTTTTGAACTGATGAAGCAGGACACACCAAAACATCAGGGAAAACGCCGTCAGTTGGTTGCTGTTTTAAAACAAAAAGGAATTGTGCAGCCCGAAGTTCTCAAGGCTGTTGACGCGATTCCCCGACATTTGTTTTTAGACAGTAGTTTTATAGATCATGCTTATCAAGACAAGGCCTTTCCTATAGGCGCAGAACAAACGATTTCACAACCCTATACAGTAGCTTTTCAAAGCGAGCAATTACAGTTGAAAACGGGGATGAAAGTTTTGGAAATTGGCACAGGCTCTGGCTACCAAACTGCGGTATTATGTCACATGGGAGCGGTGGTATATTCAATTGAACGTCAGCACGAATTGTTTCGCGCCAGTCTAAAACGATTACCCGCCTTAGGGTTTAAGCCCAAGAAACTCATTTTTGGAGATGGATATAAAGGATTTCCCGAACAAGCGCCCTATGATAGAATTATAGTAACAGCAGGTGCACCTGCTGTTCCCGAAGCCCTTTTAGCACAACTAGCAGTTGGTGGGAGGATGGTAATACCAGTTGGCGAAACCAATCAAAAAATGACTGTTATTACCCGAACATCTGACACTGATTTTCAAAAATTAGTACTTGGCGATTTTCGTTTTGTTCCGCTTCTAGGAGACAAAAACTAACGCTTAAAATTCTTTTTCACACGATCGATTTGGCGCTTACTATCTCGGTCTTTTATAGTCTCTCTCTTGTCGTGAATTTTCTTTCCTTTAGCCAAAGCGATTCGCACTTTTGCCAAACCTTTATCTGTTAAAAACACTTGCAAAGGCACAATGGTGAGTCCAACATTTTGTACTTGCTTTAGTAGTTTTCGCAATTCTTTGCGCTGCAAAAGTAGTTTTCGATCGCCTTTTGTTTGGTGATTGACATAGCCGCCATGACTGTATTCGTCTATGTGCATATTGATGATGAAAAGCTCGCCTTGCTCACTAAATGCACAAAAGCTTTCAGCAATAGATGCCTTTCCAGCACGGATAGATTTTATTTCCGTTCCGGTCAATACGATTCCCGCTGTGTACTGATCCATAAGTTCGTACTCAAAACGCGCTCGTTTGTTTTTTATATTTATTGGCCTTTGCATGGTGCAAAAGTATAACCTTCTGTGGTATGTTCATTTGTTTTTAATAAATCCATCATTTTTAGTACGTTATCTTGAGTTGTTTGGCTATTTTTGTGGTTTAATTTTAGCTATGAATATCCAAAGAGATTCCCAAATATTTGAATTGATTGAAGCAGAAAAAGAACGCCAGATTGGTGGTATTGAACTTATTGCTTCAGAAAATTTTACCAGTCCACAGGTGATGGAAGCTACGGGATCTATTCTTACAAACAAATATGCTGAAGGGTATCCAGGAAAACGCTACTACGGAGGCTGTGAAGTTGTAGATGAGATAGAAACGATTGCCATTGACCGTGCAAAAGCACTGTTTGGCGCCGCCTATGCCAATGTGCAACCGCATTCAGGATCGCAAGCAAATACTGCTGTTTATCACGCTTTTATAAAGCCTGGTGATAAAATTATGGGTTTTGATTTATCTCACGGAGGACACCTTACTCATGGTTCGCCTGTAAATTTCTCTGGACGTTTATACGATGCTGTTTTTTATGGCGTCGATAAAGAAACAGGTCGATTGGATTACGATGTAATTGAAGAAATGGCTGCCAAAGAAAAGCCTAAAATGATTATCGCCGGGGCATCTGCATATTCTAGAGATATTGATTTTAAACGTTTTAGAGCAATTGCTGATAGTGTTGGCGCGTTTTTATTAGCTGATATTTCGCATCCTTCTGGACTTATTGCTAAAGGCGTTTTAAACGATCCGTTACCGCACTGTCATGTGGTTACAACAACCACACACAAAACCCTTCGTGGTCCTCGTGGCGGACTCATGATGATGGGTCAAGATTATGAAAACCCATTTGGACTTAAATTTAAAAACGGAAACTTGCGCATGATGTCTTCATTGTTAGACATGGCTGTTTTTCCAGGGAATCAGGGCGGGCCTTTAGAACACGTTGTTGGTGCAAAAGCTATTGCTTTCGGCGAGGCATTAACCGATGATTTCCTTCACTATATTTTGCGTGTGCGTGAAAATGCACAAGCAATGGCAAAAGCATTTGTTGACAGAGGATATAATCTTATTTCAGGTGGAACAGACAATCACATGATGCTTGTTGATTTGCGCAACAAAAATATTTCTGGAAAACAAGCTGAACAATCGCTTGTTAAGGCGGAGATTACCGCTAACAAAAACATGGTTCCTTTTGATGATAAATCACCATTTGTGACTTCTGGAATTCGTTTTGGAACAGCTGCTGTTACCACACGTGGATTGGTTGCATCAGATATGGAACCTATTGTTGCTTTGATTGATGAGGTTATTCAAAATCCCGAAGACGATACAATCATCGCAGGCGTAGGAAAACAAGTGCATGCTATGATGGCACATCGACCACTCTTTAACGCCTAATCCTCTACGGAAATGTGCTGATACGCACCTAAGTCAGGTGGTGAAGTACGCTGAACGCCTAACAAATCTGTTGGAATTTGCGATCCAATGGTTGAATCCCCCTTTTGGAGAAAGTCGCTTTTTTGGGAAATGCGCATATCATTTTCTTCCGGCAACACAAATGATGGAGTAGCATTTCGAATAATTTGCACGTAATAGTCCGCGTTATCCCAACCAAAAAGTGGGTTATCAATTACGGATTGATTCGAGCTTTCAAACTGTATTGCGGTGTGATTTAGTTTAAAGTTTATAGCTTCTGCGCCTTCTTGCTCCACAAAAAACTCAACAAATTGATTGCCTTCAATTATGCAATTGTCAAATGTGGCTTTTTCTAGCGGTCTTACATAATTTGTTTCGCTGTCAATAGGCACATAATCGGTTAAAGAAACCGCTGGTGTTGAACGGTAACTTTTGTTCCAATAATTTGCAAAAGTACAGTGTGTAAAATGATAGTTGCCCCCAATATTTCCAAAAAACGATCCTTGACCCGCATTGCCAAACACACTGTTTTCAGCATAAATATGAGCTGTTTTACCCCATAAATTTATGGAGGCACTGTTGTGAATTTGTGTGTTTTTAAGTGTTAAAGTAGGATTTGCTGTTCCGTCATTTGAATCCATTAAAATTCCTACAGTTGCATTTTTGATGGTAGCATGATTAAATTGATGCTGTGTACTTCCCTCTGTTAACCAAATGGTTCCCCATTGTCCTGGAATATTATCGTACAGCGTTTCCAATCGATCCCCTTCAAAAATCACTTCGCCTTCCATGGCTTCAGGATCTGTGCTTGCTTCGCCATTTACCAATAGGGTAGCATTACTTCCTACAATAATTCCTGAATTTTCATGAAAATGAATGCGCGCACCTGCTTCAAAAACCGCTGTTTTTCCAGAAGGAACACCCATATAACCAAACACCACATAAGGCTTTTCGTTTGTGAAAATCAGCTCGTTATCCGCTAAGTAGCGCCCTTCAATGCCCATATTGTCATCAGGATTTCCAATTGGGATGCTTTCTTTGATACCATTTACTTTAGTAGGATATAAAAACACGGCATCTTGCACTAAGGTCATAAGCGATACTTCACCTACATCTGAAAAATGCAGTTTATCTTCATATAAAAATTGAGTATTGTTTTGCGTGAGCTCACTTATATCGGCAGTAGTTTCGATATATACATACATGCTGTCTTTGGGAAGCAGTTCTACGTCTTGAAACGATTTACCACTAAAGCCATCCACGTTTAATCTAAAATTTGAATCATCTCCATTATCCAAATAAATACTTGGAATGGATACTGCATCATCAGAGGTATTATACACTTTTAGCGTATATGTGGCCGAACTGATTCCGGTAAAAATCGTATCCAAATAAATGGTGTCGCGGCTAAATCTTAATTCGGATGATTCGATAGGGCGGAAAGTAAAATCAGTACGACAACTGCTATATAGACTAGCAGCTGCAATACCTAAAAGCAACATAAAGGTTTGGAAAATGGTATTTCGTGCCTTACTTTTCAATGATTTCAACTTCAAATAATTTATCCCAATATTTGCCTGTCACAAAAAATGTTTTTCGTTTTGGGTGATAAGCAATACCATTGAAAACATCCAATCGGTTATGCTGACGTACTCGATTTTTCAAACCCGAAAAATCTACAACACCTTCTACTACACCCGTATTAGGGTTAATGATAACTACTACGTCTTTGTTAAACTGATAAGTGTTTCCATAAATCAGCCCGTTAACGTATTCCAATTCATTTACTTTAGATAAATAGGTGTTGTGTGTAACAATATCTTTGCTGTCAATTTCCTCAAACGTATTTGGATCAAGCCGCCAAAGTTTTTGACTTCCATCTGTTTTGTACAACCATTCGCCATTTGTGCACAAACCCCATCCCTCAGGACTTTTGGTGTATTTGAATGATTTTTCAAGTGTTAAATCTGAACTGTTGTAGACAAAACCAAGCTTCTTTTTCCAAGTTAGTTGAATAATTTTTCCATTAATAAACGTCATGCCTTCACCAAAATAAGCATTGTCTAAAGGAAGTTTTTGAATAATAGCACCGGTTTTATAATTTACTTTTCGCAGCGATGAGGCTCCGTATTGTCCTGTACTTTCATATAAAGTATCGCCAACAAATTCCAATCCTTGTGTATAAGCATTGATGTCGTGTGGATAGGTATTTACCAATTTGTATGTGAAGACTTTTGGTTTTGTTGATGCAAAAACACGAATGTTTTTGGTTACTTCTTTAGTCCCGTTTTCAGTTTTAATAATTGCTTTAACTTGTTGTTCTCCTGTGTATTGTGGAATTACAAATGGTTGTGAAAGTTTCTCGTTATTCCAATAAAACTCATGGCTTTTAGCCTCGGATAATGTATTCAGTGAAATGCGTATGGTATCTGTAGGGCGCACTTTTTTTGAGGCTGATTTTGTGATGATTTTATAGGATACACCCTGTTTGGATGAGCAACTACCTAGTGCAAGAAAAGCTATAAATAATCCAAAATAGTTCAACCTATTCATGAGGCAATAATTTATTTTGAAAAATACTCATAATGTTCAGAAAAAAAAACGAACAAAGCATTTATATTTGCATTGGGCAAGTCCTATACAACCAGCTCCTGCTGAATCCCCCCAGGGCGGAAACGCAGCAAGGGTAAGCGGTCGTAGCGGTGTGCTATAGGTAACTTGCCCTTTTTTTATATGAAAAATCCACGCATTGTGCTCATTACAGGTGCCTCTTCCGGAATAGGCTTAGCTACTGGAAACTACCTATGTACACTTGGTTTCAAGGTTATTGGCACAAGTCGTACGCCGAGCAAGCATCCTAATCATCCTTTCCCACTTGTGACAATGGATGTTCTTAACAGCGATTCCATTCAAAATGCCATAAACCAAATTATAGCCGAGCACAATTGTATAGATGTACTTGTAAATAATGCGGGTATGGGCATGGCAGGTCCTGTAGAAGAATTAGAAATGGAACCTTTAGACAAGGTTTTTGACACGAATTTAAAAGGCCCAATTCGCGTAATGCAATTCACACTTAAACAGATGCACAAGCAAGGGTTTGGTAAAATTATTAATGTCGCTTCTTTGGCAGGTGATAACGGATTGCCGTTCAGAGGTGTATATTCAGCTTCAAAGGCAGCACTTATGCGTATTACCGAAAGCTTACGTTTAGAATTACGCCATACACCCATTCAATGTACGACCCTTTCTCCCGGTTCTATCCAAACACCAATAGCTGCAAGTCGTTTTTATGCGCCACTAAAAGAAGAGTCCGTTTATTACCAACATTACAAGAGTACACTTCAAGACATGGATGCACACGTTAACAAAGGATTAAAGCCTGTTCAAGTAGCAATTAAAATTAAAAAACTAATCGAGGCAAAGAAATTGAAGCCGCACTACAGCGTTGGACCTTTTTTGGAAGTCGTATCGCCAATAATCAAGTTTTTATTGCCGCAACGGATGTATGAAAATTTAATAGCATCATTTTATAACTTAAATTAAATCACATGAAGTTTTTTATCGACACAGCTAATTTAGATCAAATTAGAGAAGCACAAGCCCTTGGTATTTTGGACGGGGTAACAACAAATCCATCTTTGATGGCAAAAGAGGGTATCACAGGGCAAGACAATATTATTGCCCACTATAAAGCAATTTGCGACATTGTAGAAGGCGATGTTTCTGCCGAAGTTATTTCAACCGACTTCGAAGGAATGATTAAAGAAGGAGATGCCCTTGCTGCACTTCACCCACAAATTGTGGTGAAAATTCCTATGATTTTAGAAGGGATTAAAGCAATTAAATATTTTTCTGACAAAGGCATTAAAACCAACTGTACACTTGTGTTTTCATCTGGCCAAGCTCTCTTAGCTGCAAAAGCTGGCGCAACCTATGTGTCGCCGTTTATAGGGCGTTTAGACGATATTTCTACCGATGGCTTACAACTAATTGAGGACATTCGAAACATATATGATAATTACGAATTTGACACGCAAATTTTAGCAGCCTCTGTGCGTCATACTATGCACGTTATCGATTGTGCTCAGATTGGTTCAGATGTGATGACTGGGCCGTTAAGCGCAATTGTTGGTTTGGCAAAGCATCCGCTAACCGACAGCGGTTTGGCAAAGTTTCTTGCCGACCACAATAAAGGAAACTAATCCAAGTATCAAATCATATTGAAAAAGCCCACATATTGTCTGTGGGCTTTTATATTTTTGCAAAAAACATAACGTATGCTATCCGTATCTAATCTTTCTGTTCAATTTGGCAAACGCGTTCTATTTGACGAAGTAAATGTTTCCTTTAATCATGGGAATTGTTATGGAATTATAGGCGCCAACGGAGCGGGAAAATCTACTTTTCTTAAAGTACTTACAGGAAAAATGGAGCCTAATTCGGGAAACGTACATCTTGAATCTGGAAAACGTATGTCAGTATTGGAGCAAAACCACTTTGCTTGTGACGATTTTCCAGTTCTTGAAACAGTAATACGAGGCAACACATCTCTTTTTGCGATAAAAAAGGAAATGGATGATTTGTATGCCAAACCTGATTTTTCAGATGCAGACAGCGATCGTGTAGGGGAGTTGCAAATTAAATATGAAGAAATGAATGGCTGGAATGCAGAAAGCGATGCTGCCACGTTACTTTCTAATCTTGATATTCATGAAGAGCATCATTATACATTGATGAAAGACCTAGATGGAAAACAAAAAGTCCGTGTTTTATTGGCGCAAGCATTATTTGGAAACCCTGATGTGCTAATTATGGATGAGCCAACCAACGACTTGGACTATGAAACCATCCAGTGGCTTGAACACTTTTTGGCAAACTACGACAATACGGTAATTGTTGTTTCACACGACCGCCACTTTTTGGATGCGGTTTGTACGCATATTTCCGATGTCGATTTTGGAAAAATCAATCATTTCTCTGGAAATTATACTTTTTGGTATGAGTCTAGTCAGTTGGCAGCAAAGCAACGTGCGCAGCAAAACAAAAAGGCTGAGGAAAAGAAAAAGGAGTTGGAAGAATTTATTGCTCGTTTTAGTGCAAATGTTGCCAAATCAAAGCAAGCTACTTCCCGTAAAAAGATGATTGACAAGCTCAACATCGCTGATATTCGACCTTCGTCAAGGCGTTATCCGGCTATTATTTTTGAGCGTGAACGCGAAGCCGGCGATCAAATTTTAAACATCGAAGGACTTGGAGCATCGACTGATGGCGTGCCACTTTTTACAAATATAGATGTAAACTTAGCGAAAGGCGATAAGGTAGTCGTGTACAGTAAAGATGCTCGTGCAGCGACTACTTTTTACGAAATCTTAAACGGCAAGCAACAAGCAAGTGCTGGTTCGTTTGAATGGGGTGTAACTACTAACCAGAGCTATTTACCTTTAGACAATGCAGCGTATTTTGGTAATGATGAATCGTTAGTGGATTGGCTGCGCCAATACGCTAAAACCGATGAAGAACGTGAAGAAGTATTTTTACGTGGTTTTTTAGGTAAGATGCTTTTTAGTGGAGATGAAGCGCTAAAATCAGCCAAAGTTTTATCTGGAGGAGAAAAGGTTCGCTGTATGCTTTCTCGTATGATGATGGAGCGCGCCAATGTTTTAATGCTCGATGAACCAACAAATCACTTAGATTTAGAGTCTATTACTGCTTTTAACAACTCGCTAATTAAATTCAAAGGAACGGTACTACTCACCACACACGATCACGCTTTTGCTCAGTCTGTTGGAAATAGGGTAATAGAGCTAACACCAAAAGGTGTTATTGACCGTTACATGACTTTCGATGATTATATGGCCGACAATAAACTAAAGGAATTACGTACGAAAATGTACGTTTAAAGCAACGTTTTTGCTTTCTCAACTTCTGAAGTAGGCACCCATAATTGTTGCATCATTGTAGGTGCACCAAACCCTGCTAATCGTGCAGATTCGGTTTCATCTTTTATGATAGGGAAAATGTCATTTTCTTCCAATAAAGCCTTTAGGCGTTGTACATCAACGATATTTCCTGTGTACAATAAGCGAAAAGAATCTGACATTAATTATTGTAATATTTACTATTCCAAATGGCTTGACTGAAGTTCTTACCTCTTGCGAAGGTATAATAAATTACAATTGCCGCAACCGATTTAAACATAAAGAAGTACACCAAGAAAAAATCACTAGATGTTGGATTTGGTGTAAATACAGATAACGGAACAAAAAACGATAATACAAAACTTCCAACCAACAAGGCGATGCACATGGTTATGAGATTTTTAAATGGCCATACCAATAACTTCCGAAGCGGATGCAAATCATTACCCCATTGATGAATTAGATAATAATAGCCATTTCCCATTGGTGCAAATAATAACGGATCGTCTGCGTTCTCTAACTTAAAAAGTTTTGAAGGTGCCATCATTTTTAACGCAGAAAGCGTTGTTTGGTGTGTGTTTTCAATCGCTTTAATTTCTTCTACAGCTTCAATGGGAAACTGTCCTTTATACAAATTGGCATCTAAAAACCGCAATCTGTAATCGATACAAATGGTTTTTATTTGATCGATATGATAAATACGATTCGCATCAATTTTATCAATATCAAAACTATTTTTAGGTAAAACAGCTTTTTTAATGGATGTTTTCTCTTTGAGTTTATCTAACTTCTGACGGATATCGGTAGGCGCAAACATATTTTTTTTCTTTTAGCAATACTCAAAGATACACATAACTTACAAATAATCAAGTGTTTAAGCATCGATAAACAATACTATCACCTTAGCGTTGCGCCCAGTTGTTTTTCATACTGCTGCGCAATACGTTGCATGGTTTTATCAATTTGCTTATCAGTCAATGTTTTGTTTTTATCACTTAACGCAAAACTCAATGCATACGATTTTTTTCCATCGGGGATTCCCTTTCCTGTGAAAACATCAAAAAGCTCAACACTTTTCAGTAGGTTTCGTTCTGTTTTTTGCGCGATTTGATATAATTCTTCAAAACTACTATCCGAATGAACCAAAAGGGCTAAATCGCGATGTACAGATGGAAATTTAGACAAATGTTCCACTTTAATGCTTTGATTTGCATTGTTTAAAACAGGCTCCATGGCTAATGTACAACCAATAACGTCTTGTTCTATGGCTAACCCTTTAAACGCGTCAATATTTACCACGCCAAGTGTTCCAAGTTGCTTTTCATTGAAGTAAAAATCGATTGATTCTTTGTAATATTTGTTGTTCCCTGGAGTTTCTTTTACAGCAATTCCAAGGCGTTCAAATAAAGTTTTTACAACTCCCTTTAAGAAGAAAAAATCTGATTTTTGTTCTGCTACTGTCCAATGATTTGGAAGTTGCTGTCCGGTAACAGCGATGCCAAGTGTTGCCGTTTGTTTTGTGCCAGTTTCGGTTTTGTGATAGGTGTTTCCAAATTCAAAAAAGCGCAAATTTTGTTGTTGGCGATTAATATTAAACTGTACAGACTCTAGCATTCCGTAAAGCATATTGGTGCGCATCACCGAAAGTTCGCTGCTAAGTGGATTTAAAATCTCTACCATCCCATCAACGTTAGAGTCGTGTTTGGGGGTTGTCAATGAATTGTTATACAACTCGTAAAACCCTTGTGCCACAAGTTGTTGGGCAATACGTTGTTGGTGTTGATTCGATAATTGCTTACGAAAATCGGGGACCGAACTATTGAGTTTTATTCCTGTAGGAATGTTGTTGTATCCGTACACACGTAGAATTTCTTCCACTACATCTGCTGGTCTACGCACGTCTGCACGATAGGTAGGTATTTCTAAGCCTATCGAAGTTTCCGTAACGTTTGTGACTTTAATGTCTAGTCCTTGTAAAATTTTCTTAACCGTTTCTCGCGGAATTTCATACCCAATCAAATTGTTCATGTATTCAAATTTCAACAATACTTGATGCGGTTCTTGTTTTGATCGGTATTCATCAATAATTTCAGATGAAAACACACCTCCTGCAATCTCTTGAATAAGTAGAGCGGCACGTTTTAAAGCATATTTTACTAATTCAATATCAATACTGCGCTCATAGCGAAATGAGGCGTCAGTGCTCAATCCGTGACGTTTGGCCGTTTTACGGATGCTTACTGGGTTAAAATAAGCACTTTCTAAAAATAATTCTGTGGTCTTTTCGGAAACCCCCGATGTTAATCCACCATAAACACCTGCTAAGCACATAGGCACATCACCATCACAAATCACCAAGTCTTCGCTGCTTAGCTTGCGTTCAATACCGTCGAGCGTTACAAAAGGAGTTCCTCCTTGAAGAGTTTGAACACGAACTATTCCACTTGAAATTTTATCTGCATCAAATGCGTGAAGGGGCTGTCCCAATTCGTGAAGCACATAGTTTGTGGCATCTACAATATTATTAATCGGTTTTAGTCCAATAGCTTTTAGGCGATGCTGAATGTGTTCTGGCGAAGGCTTTACTTCGACTCCAGATATACGTATTCCGCAATAGCGAGGTACAGCGTCATTATCTTTAACATCTATTTGAATTGCACGACTGTAATTATCTGTTCGAAACGAACTAATGGAGGGTGTGATTAAGGCAGGAATTTCTTTAGTTTGAAGTAGCGCAGCGCGTAAATCTCTAGCAACGCCGTAATGGCTCATGGCATCAGATCGGTTTGGTGTAAGTCCAATTTCAAATATTTCATCTCTAATAATTGAAAACACTTCGTTACAGGGCTTTCCTGCTTTATGATGATTTTCAAGCACCATGATGCCGTCGTGGTTTTTTCCAAGTCCAAGCTCATCTTCGGCACAAATCATCCCATGACTTATCTCGCCTCGTATCTTACTTTTTTTAATTTCGAAAGATTCTCCCGAATCAGTGTACAATGTAGTGCCAACAGTAGCCACAGGAACAGTTTGTCCAGCAGCGACATTAGGAGCACCACAAACAATTTGTACAGGGGCATCAAGCCCAATATCAACCTGTGTGACGTTTAATTTATCTGCATTTTGATGTTTTTCGCAGCTTAAAACTTTTCCAATCACTACTCCGTCTAAGCCACCTTTTATGGATTGATACTGTTCAATTCCTTCCACTTCTAAACCCAAGTCGGTAAGTAGCGTGCTAACTTCCTCAGCGCTTAAGTCGGTTTGAATAAAATCGCGAAGCCAATTATACGAGATTTGCATGATTGTAATTTAAGCTGCAAAGATACACCGATGTTTTTAGTACACAATTTATCCAATGTACTTCCAAATTGATTTTCCTTGTTGTGAAAGTGCTAGTGAAGTACGTAAAACGGTGAATTTTTCTTGCATTAATGTTGGGTCGTTTTGAAGGACTTCGTCCACAGCGTACCGTACCGTTTTAAGAATATCACTATCTTTTTTCAGGTTTGCAATTAAAAAGGGGAGTACGCCGCTTTGTTGTGTACCCATCAAATCTCCTGGGCCGCGAAGCGATAAGTCCACTTCAGCAAGTTCAAAACCATCTTGTGAGCGCACCATAGTTTGAATTCGTGTTTGCGCTTCTATACTAAGTTTATTCCCTGTCATTAAGACACAAAAACTTTTACTTGCACCACGCCCAACACGCCCACGGAGTTGGTGCAATTGGGAAAGTCCAAATCGTTCTGCACTTTCAATAATCATAATACTCGCATTTGGAACGTTAACACCCACCTCGATAACTGTTGTGGCGACCATAATTTGTGTTTTACCCGAAACAAATCGTTCCATTTCATAGGCTTTGTCCTCGGCGTTCATTTTACCATGTACAATACTAACTTGATAATCGGGGAGTGGAAACTCTCGAACAACACTTTCATAGCCGTCCATTAAATCTTTATAATCCAATACATTAGACTCTTGAATAAGTGGATAGACAATATAAACTTGTCTTCCCTTAGCAATTTCCTCACGCATAAACTGAAAAATAGCCAAACGCTTACTGTCATTTCTGTGTAAGGTGGTAATTGGTTTTCTTCCTGGAGGAAGTTCATCAAGTACAGAGACATCTAAATCACCATAGGCAGTCATGGCTAACGTTCTTGGTATCGGCGTTGCAGTCATAACCAAAATATTTGGTGGAATACTGCTTTTCCGCCACAGCTTGGCACGCTGTGCCACACCAAAACGGTGTTGCTCATCAACAATTGCCAAACCAAGCTGTTTAAATGTTACGGGTTGTTCCAATATTGCATGCGTCCCAATAAGAATTTGCAAACTTCCATCTGCTAATTGCTCTAGTAGCGGCACACGCGCACTTTTTTTAACCGACCCTGTAAGAAGTGCAACGTTTATGTTTAGGGGTTTAAGCAATTCTTGTATGCTGGCAAAATGTTGCTGTGCCAAAATTTCAGTAGGAGCAACAAGTGTGGCTTGTTTTCCATTATCAAGCGCCATAAGCATACACAATACAGCCACGATAGTTTTTCCAGAACCTACATCTCCTTGCAGCAAACGATTCATTTGTGCTTCAGTTTTGAGATCGGTGCGAATTTCACGAACAACACGTTTTTGCGCCTCTGTAAGTGAAAAGGGGAGATGGTTGTGAAAAAAGGAATTGAAATATTCACCAACAACAGGGAAAGGAATTCCTTTTAAGTGTTGTTTTCGATGCAGTCTTTTTAGCCCTAATTGTAATTGTACAAAGAAGAGTTCCTCGAACTTCATACGATATTGTGCAAGGGCTAACGCTTCTTGGTTTTCGGGAAAATGAATGGTAGTGAGTGCCTTGTTTTTATCCATCAATTGGAACTGCTGAAGCATAGAATCGGGTAATACTTCTTGCACGCC
>CATIMP010000099.1 GCA_949528465.1 Bacteroidota bacterium
CGATTAAAACTACCGGTAACAGTTGTGAGACCATTTCCATTCCTGGAAAAATCACTGTTACTCCTACGCCAAAAGTATTGTATGATACAACTACAGCTAATAATGGCGGAATTAATCAACCTATATGTGAAGGTGATGCGATTACCCCTATTGTATTCAATCTAACTGATGAAGCACAAACAGCAACTGTAACAGGACTTCCTGCTGGTGTTTTGGCAAATATTGTTGGTACTACGCTTACCATTTCTGGAACACCAAGCGAAGAACTCAGAGACGATAAAACATATACTTACACCATTGAGCCCATAAATGTTGACTCAAATTGCACAAGCGTTTCTGCAAGTACAGGCCAAATTACTGTAGGTGCAAAAGGAGAGGTCGAACACCTTTCGGGTGGCGTTTTTAACACAGTCACAAACAAGTATAAACAAACGCTATGCGAAGGGCAGCCCATTGAAAAAATCCAGATTAGATTTTCAAAAAATACAGCACCCATTATTGAAGATCTCCCTCAAGGATTGACCTCGATAGTCTCTGGCGATTTAATGGAAATTACCGGAAGCTTAGATGAGATAGATTTACATGATTTTAAGGTTTATTACCCAGCATCAGGAACCTGTCCAAGCGATGAAATTAACTTTAGTATAGACAACCGATCAAATTTTGAAATAGAAGAAGTAGCGTATGTTGGTTATAAAGATAACATTCAGGCTCCAGCTGCATCTATGTCCAAAACTTTAGTGAAAAATATAGCATGTAAAGGGGAACGAACAGGAGAAATTCATGTTGCTATTAACGGAGCATACCCTTCAGCAAATACATATAGATTCGAATGGTCTGGGCCAAGTGGCACCCCCCCCACAACAAATAGTGGCTTTATTGGTAATCTATTTGCTGGCGTATATACAGTTAAGGTATATGATGAAAATGGTTCGCCGGATTGCTTTAAATCAGAAACGATTGTAATAAACGAGCCATCAAATGCTTTAACCATTATTCCAAATACCGTCAGAAATGAAAGCTGTAATGGTACTGATGGAGAGATCTTAATAACTGTTGATGGTGGAAATAATGACTTCTACAAAGAATTTAATTGGGAAGTTTATGATGAAGGTATTAGTAATTGGGTAGATCTTCCCCCTACAAATGGAAATGGCACCAACTATATCACTGATTTAGAAGCTGGAAAATACAAAGTTAAAGTTATAGAGAAAGAACTAAGCACTAATCAGCTTATGGATTGTTCTATTGAAAGAGAATTTGAGATTGAGCGATTTAGTTTATCCATTGAAAGTTTAAGTCTAAGCGAAAACTATTGTGACGGATCAACAGGAGTCATAGAGGTTGATGTGAATACCACTAGTCCAAATCTAATTTTTGATTACGACGGCGTCCGCATTGAAAATAGTGATATTGAATTGGTGAGTAGTATCAATTCTATTAATAAATACCTATTAACAATCGACAATCCAACGATTGATAGTGACATAACCATTGACATTTACGACGATTATGGGTGTACGACACAATTTGAAGTGAAATTTAATGATGTGCGTATTGTTGAACCGAGTTTTGACATATATAATCAAGAGTTCAATCAGTACGGTGTATTTAGAAAAGGAGCTGAAATTTACCTTCAAATTAATGACGTATCAAATTATGAATATGTTGAATGGGATTTTGGTGATGGAAGTCAAAAAATAACAGTACAAAAAGCTGATATTTCAGATGTTGTAACACACAAATATCAATGGGAAGGGAAATACCAAATTACGTTAAAGGCATTCAATGCGTCTGGTTGCTACAAATCCCTAACAAAAGAATTAACCATTGGCAAAGGCTATGAAATTATAATGCCTACTGTTTTCACTCCAAATAGTGACGGCATAAATGATAAAATACAGCCAGTCTTTAATGGAGTAAAAGAAATCGAGTTTTATGTGTTTGACAGTAACGGCGTTATGCTGTTTAAAAAAGTCCTTGACCAAGCCAGTATAATAACACTTTACGCCTCTGGTAGTCCTGGTGATTGGGGTTGGGGAGCTGAAAACAGCGAGCCCAACATGAATTACTTTGTGTACAAAATAGTGGCAACGTTGTTGGATGACGAAGTGGTTACAGAAACGGGCACATTTATTTTATTGAAACAATAATGACAAAAAATACGGTAACATTTATATGTTGTTTTCTCTTTTGTGGCATTTATTCTTTAAATGCGCAAGACAGCTTCTTTGAAAATAAATTCACCCTTCATAGAATTAACCCTAGCATGCACGGAATTAACCTTAATTCGAGAGTGGGTTTACAGTACTCAAGCCTAAACTATAAAAATGGCTTACGTGGTGAGCATAATCATTTGTATGGGAATTATGCCTTTGAAAAACAAAATTTTACCATAGCCTTAGAAGCAAACTCGTTTAAGATGAGTCAGTTAGGACTTGATGAAAATGAAATCAAAGTTAGCTATGTATATGACTTAAAAGTTGGTTTTGACATGTATTTGCTTGGAGGAATTAATTTTGGCTGGAAATCTCTAAACGTTGATCCAAAACTCTTGATTTTTGGAGATCAATTAGATATTAGTACGGGTATCATTACTGAAAGTAATGACCCCTTAGCACGAATTGAATTAAATAATAATTACTTTGATTTGGGCGCATCCGCATTGGTGTATTCCAGTACGTTTTTATTAGGGGTACATGCGGCACATTTGAATGAGCCTTATATTACATTTGACAGGCAGTCTAAAATCAAAGAAAAAATAAAATACACGCTTATCTCAATGGTTGAATTGGATTTGAATCCAAGGAAGATGATGTATAAGCTACTGCCCGAAGACAGTTACTTCTTGGGCGGAGTAAATGTTATTAGCCATGGGGAATTTAATAGAATCACTGTTTCAGAAGAACTTATCTTATCTAACATATCTTTGGGAACTTATCAATCACTGCTAAAGAACGAAAGTTTTAGCGCTACTGAGTTGGGGGTATTTTCATCAATTAGCCTAAACAACATTAGCATAAACTTTAACTACTCGTTCCAGTTAGCCAACAGCGATTATAATATTCCAGGTACTTTCAAGATTGGCTTAGAATATAACTTCTATAAATTTTTCAATACAAGAAGGGGGAACTTTAAATTTTTAAGTACCGATAATTTACGTTAGCGCAACTTGACGCCTTTTTGACTATTTAATCTACCCAGAGATCGAGTTCAAAATTTAAAATATCATTTTTAATTCTTTCAGACTCTATCAATTGCATAAAGGGGTCGTTTATGTATTCCTTAATTGGTCTGTTATTAAAGATGTTGTTCGTTCCAATAATTCGTGCATTAAAAATCCTATTCGTTAGAATTTTGTCAAAGCTTGTTACAATGGAACCATTCGTATTTATAACCACCATATTTTCCTGGATATGTGGACGTAAATCATCAAACCAAATCCAAAATAAATCAACGGGTTCGTCATTGGAAAAGTTATTCATATCTCTCCCTCTGGGCATCAACCCCAGAACCTTATAGAACATTTCACCTTGCCTTTTATCGAAATACCAAACACCCTTAACAATGTAAGAAGATATATCCATTGACCTTAGCGGAACAGGTTCGGGACCATAGGTGTTTTGAATTCGTGTCAAATACGTGTCAGACTCCATCTCTTCAGTGAAGTTTGGGTTCGCATCATTGTATAAGGTGGTGATTTTATTTTCAAGTATAGATTCCCTAATTAATCTCCATAACGATTTACGATTGTTATCATTCAGGCCATCTTTTGGAAAATATAGCGGGTGATTGAATTTTTCTGTTAAGTCAATTTCTTCGTAAACAACTCTACTCCAAACGATATCGTCATCAAGAACTTCTTCGTATTCTACGATAGCATATTTGTTTTCTTCTTCCGTTTCATTTGGCACATCGTTTGGACCCGTATTAACAATGCTTTGCGAGTTAGCAGCGAAACACATACACAAGAAAAATAAATACGCCTTATTATTCATCACTTAATATTTAAGCCAGCTGTCAACCAAGTGTTGTCAGTAAATATGGATCTGTTATGGGAAATTTTTAATAATGCACCTATAATTACAACAGATGCACCAGCGCCAAACATAAGCTCTAATACATTCTCAGGTATGGGAAATTTGTTTTTTTTCTTCATATACATTGTAATAATTATTCAATATTTGTTGCTACCAGCCTAAAACCAATAAAACTTCGAGCGCTATCAGCATGCTCAAAATCTCTAGATGCAACCCGTAAATAATACGCTACATCCTTCCATGAACCACCCCGTATAACTTTTTTTGATGCTTCATCAGGTGCTGTATAAGGGAGTAACCCATTGTTGGCTTTAAAGTCTTTATCTGTATCTGTCCATTCCGAAACATTTCCAGAAACATTATACAAACCGTAGTCGTTGGGTTGAAACGCATCAACCTCAACGGTATAAATTGCGCCATCAGAGGCATAATCACCCCTGCTGGGTTTGAAATTAGCTAAGAAATTACCTCTTTCATCAAACACATAAGGCCCGCCCCACGGATATGTAGCAGATTCCAAACCACCTCGAGCTGCATACTCCCATTCCACTTCTGTTGGGAGCCTGTATTCTTTTGGAAATTGGACGTATTTTTTTTTGGCTTTTGGATATGCAAAATCTGCTTTAATTTTTGTTCTCCAATGCGCAAACGCTCGTGCTTGATGCCAATTAATTCCAATAACTGGGTGATTGAAATATGCTGGATGTGAAAAATATAGTTTGTGCATGGGATCATTGTAACTATACTTAAAGTCGTTCAACCATACTGTTGTGTCAGGGTATATATTAACAACCTGATGTTTAACATTATTTTGCTTAACACCCGAGGCTATAGCACTGCTTTTAAGTCGTTCTTCGTAGGAAAATCTGAAATTTAAAATCTCACTATTTATGGATCTTTTCCCTTTAGACCAGTCTTCTTCTGGCAAATAAATGGTTTCTTCAAAAAGCTCTACGTACGCTGTAGTTGGGTAATCCTCACGAGAATAAAACACCTCAACATCTCTATTCAACGGCAAATGGTAATGATAGGCGTCGTCGGGGGCATCTTTTGTTGAATTGAATAGCGCAATAAAATCTCTTTTCGAATTTTTGTCCAAATACTGTTCATAAGGCGTGAGGTCTGTGGAATCGGAAACTAATTCGTTACTATCGTAAAGCGGCAAGTAACTTAAGATTTGATCATCAGAGGCTTCATTTTTTGAAGTCGGTAAATCTTTGACTGAACTAAAGTTCCCTTTTGAAATAGCCAACTTGGCAAGTTCAGTCCTGACGATAGAATCCTTAACCCAGGCAATAAACTGTTGATACTCAGAATTAGAAATTTCTGTTTGATCCATCCAAAACGAATTGATGGTCGTTTTTTTAACTTCACTATTAGCAGAAAAGATATCTTCATCTGCCGAACCCATAAAAAAAGTACCGCTTGGAATGAGCACCATACCATGCGGCTTTGTCTCGTAAAAATTCTTTTGTTTTACGCCTACCAGTTCGCCATAACTTCTTGGTGTACAAGAGAATAAAGCTACAAACACAAATACGATAAGGAATATGTTTCGCATTAAATTTTTGAATTAACCGCCGTGTTAGACATGGACTTTTAAACAATTAAAAACAGGTTATAATTTAATTAAATTGAAAAAAATATTTTTTAAAAATAACCTTTTTTTATTGGTTACCAAAAACGAAATCTTAATCTATTACTAAATCAAAAACAAAACAAAAACAAAACATAGTGTATCACATTTTTTTTTAAATTTATATCAATATGAAAAGATGGTTTTTCTTTTTTGTGTTTTTGCTGCTTTCTTGCCAAACTGACTCTTTCGATTTTGACAAACTTAGCACAAATACAGGTTTACGCCCCGAACTTCAATTTCCAGTAGGTGAAATCGATTTGAAGCTTGAAAACTTTTTAAATGATTTAAACTTTACTGTCGAATATGATCGCGATTCATATGCTACTATTTATGTAAAAGACACCTTGAATAATGTAGCAAGTGTTGGCTTAAACGATATTTTTGACATCAGCACCCTTTCTTCTGATTTTGAATCTACCTATACAATTGATCCCATTGAGTTAGCCAATTTCCAATCTAGTATCGGCCCTATATTTGTAAGCCAAGAAGCACAACTCCCAAATAATCAATTCATTTTTATACCTGAATTTCCAATTCCAATAGTCTATGAAGATTCTTTTAATCTGTTTGGGGAATCATTTAGCAGTGTTGTTTTTGATGCTGGAGAACTTAAATTTGACATTACTAACAATGCCCCCGTTTTTCTCACCCTTACTATTGCTTTGATTAACTCTAACGGCGTACCAATTATAACACTTGATCCAATTGGAATTAGTAGTGGTAATACTCACGTCCACGCTATTGATTTACAGGGGGTAACGCTTAGTCAAGACGTTGCTTTAAAGGTAATGCTTGACTCGCCGGGTACTGGCACTTCCTTGGCGCTAATTGACCATAGCAATGATGTTGTTGCATTTGATCTTTCTCTCAATAACGCTGTTGTGTCTGAAGCTACATTAAGCTCAAATCAAACGTTTGCGTACAGTTTTTCAAAAAAAGTTTCTTTTGACGCTGAAGACGATATTAGCATCCGTCAACTAAATCTAGAGCGAGCGAGATTAAATTTGGAAGTTGAAAACCAAATAGGTTTTGCCACGGATATTCATATTAAAAGCCCAGGTAGTTTTGTAGATGGGAGCCCGTTCCAAAAGCTATTTTCTTTTTCATCTGCTGTTTCTGCACAGAATTTTAATTGGGATTTAATTGATGTGGAATTAAACTTTTCAAACCCTGTTTCTGGTGGAAGCGAATTATTGCTTGAATTTGATATGGATATTGCGTTGACTGCTGGTCAAGTCATCAAAACAAATCGCGATATTATTTTAAAAGGCTTTTTTGACAACTTACAATTACATACTGCTTTTGGGAATTTTGGGGTTCTTGAAGATATTTCTGAGGAAATCATTACCATAGACGAAGACTTGGATCTCTTTAGTGGTGACTTATCCATTGTTGCGCCTAAAATTGATTTAATTGTGCATAATTCATTTGGCATTCCCGCAAAAATCACCCCAGAGATAACCGCAAAAAGAAAAGATTTAACTTCATTAGATTTTAGTGTTGACCCTTCTATTGAATCGCTCATAATTCAATCGCCAACAGAAGTTTTTGACACCCTAACAACGCGCTTTACTTACGATAACACCAATAGTAATGTTGTTGATTTTTTATCCTTTAGACCAGATAGCGAAATTGAAACAACGGTTCAATTCTCAACCAATCCTCCAGAAACTGCGGCAAGTGAAAATTTTATTACTAAGGAATCTGAAGTATGGTTAGACGCAGAAATAGAGACTCCCGCGCATTTTAATATTGACAATTTTGTGGTTCAAGACACCCTATTTCTGTCTAGTCCTCTTTTGGAAGATGAAAATCTTTCAAGAATTATTGAGGCAAAGATGTTTATAAACTACAGTTCCTATTTACCTCTTGATTTATTGTTAGAGGTGGATGTATTAGACACTCAAACGAATACTGTTTTGGCAACGCTGCCAAATGCTGTGCTAGAACCAGCCCCAACCAATGACGATGGTGAGGTTACAAGTCATAGTCAAAATATCCTAACACTTATCCTTGAAAACGAACAAATTACAGCCCTGCAAAAAGGCGATGCTATTGTTTTGAATGTAACAACCAATTCTACAGATAAAGAAACCAAAAACATAAAAATTTCGGCAAATGCAAATGTGGCATTTGATGTTTCAGTAGGTGTTAAAATTGATTTAGATGAATAGATCCCATTTATATAAAACAATTCTTTTGTTTGGTTGTGTTCTAGGAATGCAATATGTGAGCGGCCAAGAAAATATATCGCTTTACCACCATAAAAATAATATTGAAAAACTATCCTTTAACCCTGCTTTATACAAAGACGAAAAAAACCATGCCCAGTTGGGACTTTTTACGGTAGGAGTTGGCACAAACAGCAATTTTCTCTACAGCGATCTTATACGCAAAGGCACGGGCGCGCTCGCTGACTCTTTGGTTATTGATATTCCGAAATTCAGAAATGCTTTAGATAAAGAGAATCACTTTTCCGTATCTGCTAATACGTCTATTTTAAATTTCATGATACGTACAGGCAAAGGGAATAGAAGACAAAATATTTCGGAATACCCCAATTACTTTGGTTTTCGGATACGTCAGCGCCTTTCGGGTACTTTTCTTTTTGACCAAAATTATATTGAACTCTTCACAAAGGGAAATGCTCCTTTCTACAGCGATCTTTTTCAAACAGGACAAGCAAAAATTGATATGTCTGCGTTTAATGAGGTAAGTATTTCGCATGGGCGACAACTTTCAGAACGTCTATGGGTTGGCCTCAGGGCAAAGCTTTTACAAGGATTATTTGACATTACTACGGATAATTTTTCACTGTCATTGCAAGGATTTGAATTGGAGAATTATATAGACGCACATGCGCAAGCGGCAATTTCAGTTTCTGGACCAATCTCAATTTTGTTCGATGAAAATAAATTTATCAAGGATATAGACACACAATCTTTAGACGTAAATCCTTTTTCAATGGCTAATCCAGGGTATGCTTTTGATTTTGGATTGGTATATCAAATTTTTGATGATATGTTTTTGAGTGTGAGTGTTACAGACTTAGGACAAATTTCTTGGCGTGAAAATGTTCAGCAAATATCCTTAGATACACAATATCGCTACGTTCCATTAGTCTTTGACAATTCTTACGACAAAAGTTTAGAAGATTATGTAAGCCCAAGTGATTTGTTTGATGAACTTACAGCTGATGTTGAAGACGCTTTTGTATGGTCTGATCAGAAAGGGGAATACACAAAAAAACTTCCTTCAAGATTATTTGCGGGTCTTCAGTATGCCGTTAATTCAAATTTTGACATGGGGCTTACCTTTATGAAGTCCAATAATAGTTTTATAGATGATACCGTTCTGAGCTTTTCAGCCAACATGTTACTTCTTAACACGCTTACTTTTTCGCCTACCTACATAAATAGCAATGGAACTCATTTAATGGGATGTGCACTTGCGCTTAGAGTGGGTTCACTACAACTTTTTGGTGCTATTTCCGATACATCAGTAGTTGTAAACCCTGCAAATTCTTACAGACCTAATGTTCAATTGGGACTCATACTGCGTTTGGAAAAAGAAAGGTAGTTTTAGCAAAACATTTTTCTTCCTTCATATCAAACTACAATTTACCTTATAAATAGATAAATAACGGTATTCTCAAAAAATAAACTTAAAGGCGCCATATGCGCTGTTGTAAAAGACGGGGCTGCTAAAGGCAGCCCCTTAAAGAGTCAAGAGTCAAGATTTTTAATCCCTAACAAAACGCACTGACACGCCGAGCTGCTTGTTGTAGTTGGACCTGTTTAGCTCTATGTAACTGTTGTTCATGTAACGACCCCATGCGTTATTTGTGCTGTTCTGAGTAGAACTC
>CATIMP010000100.1 GCA_949528465.1 Bacteroidota bacterium
AAAGTAGCAAAAGACTTAGCTGGTCAATACGCATAAGCCATGGCAAACCTCAAGGAAATACGCAATAGGATTAGTTCTGTATCGTCAACGATGCAGATTACCAGTGCCATGAAAATGGTATCGGCGGCAAAGCTTAAAAAAGCGCAAGACGCCATTACAGCCATGCGTCCATACGCTGCCAAACTAACCGAATTATTGCAAAACCTTAGTGGTGCCGACCAAGACGGTGATGAAAATCCATACACACAATCTCGAGACGTTAAGCGTGTGCTTTACGTTGCCATTACGTCGAATCGTGGGCTTTGTGGCGGATTTAATTCAAATATCATCAAAGAAGTAAAGGCGCGTGCTGCTGCTTCAGAAACAATCAGTAATGTTTTTACCATTGGTAAAAAAGGAAATGATATTTTAAGCAAGGAGTTTGATGTGGTAGGACATAACGTTGCCGTATTTGACGACCTTAACTTTGCGAATACTGCTGAACTTGCGCAGCAACTTATGGACGGTTTTGTTGCCGAGCAATACGACGAGGTACATTTGGTGTATAACCGATTTAAAAATGCGGCTACGCAATTGGTAACGGTCGAACCGTTTTTGCCTTTGGTTGCTGAGGCTTCAGAAACGCAAAGTGATGCGGATTATATCTACGAACCAGATAAAGAAGAAATTTTTAATACCCTTTTACCAAAAGCATTAAAGATGCAATTGTTTAAGGCACTACGCGATTCGTTTGCCAGTGAACACGGCGCACGTATGACGGCCATGCACAAAGCAACTGATAACGCTACTGATCTGCGTGACCAACTCAAACTGACGTACAACAAAGCGCGTCAGGCGGCTATTACCAACGAAATCTTAGAGATTGTTGGCGGTGCTGAAGCGTTAAACGGTTAATATAGTTTCGCCTAAGAAACACCCTTCTTTTCATTTTTTATTTTATCATTATTGCTTGTACGACTAATACTATCTGTTGGTATTTTTAGGTCGCCTATTGCGAGAAGTGAATGATTTGGCGTTGTTTTTGATATTAGGTTTTCTAAATCTATATGTATGAAACCTTTTCTATTCGCCCTAATTGCGCTTCCACTGATGGTGTTGGCGCAACCCCAAGCCGAAAACCACATTCCATATATTCAAACTACTGCCAAAGCAGACTCCCTGGTCGTCCCCGACGAAATTTACCTCAGCATCCAATTGCGAGAGCAAGACGAAAAAAATAAAGTGTCTGTTGAGCAACTTGAAAAGCGCATGTTTGAAGCCTTTCGTCAATTGGATATTGACATTGAAAAACAGCTTAAACTTGCCGATTTGTCCAGTAATATCAAAACCTATTTTTTACGTCGAAAAGACATAAAGAAGAGTAAACGATATGAACTAAAACTCCACAATGCCACTACGGCTGGGCGTGTATTAGCAGCCCTTGAGGAAAAAGGCATTTCTAATGTACATCTTTCCAAAACCGATTACAGCAAGTTGGAAGAACTAAAACTACACCTTTTGGGCAAGGCAGTTGCCAAGGCTAAAGCCCGTGCCAACGCCATGGCAAAACCACTAGGACAACAGCTTGAAGAAGCTATTTTTATTTCCGATTCACATTCGGGCTTTGTGGGCTATAAGCGCGACAAACTGGAAGAGGTGGTTATGTATGCGACTATGGCAAAATCGGATGCAGCGACCACGCCCAACATACAGTTTAAACCCCAAAAAATTCAAGTCAGTGTACAAATACGATTTAGGTTAAGCAAATAATTCAATCTTTGTACACTTTATAGCCCCTTTACGCAACAAGTAATTATATATTGTGGTGTGATAGGGGCTTTTCTTATTTTTGTTGATATGAACATACGCATTGTAAACCAATCCCCACACGAATTACCCAGCTATGAAACCTTGGCTTCGGCGGGTATGGACCTCCGTGCCCACACAGATACGCCCGTAACATTACAACCTATGGAGCGAGGGCTTATTAAAACCGGGCTTTTTATTGAGCTTCCAGTGGGAGTAGAAGCGCAAGTGCGCCCACGAAGCGGCTTGGCGCTCAAAAAAGGCATTACGGTACTTAATTCCCCAGGTACTATTGACGCAGACTATAGAGGCGAAATTGGCGTTATCCTTATAAATTTATCCAACGAGCCATTTACCATCAATAATGGTGATCGAATAGCTCAGTTGGTCATTGCCAAACACGAACGCGCCGATTGGCAACAAGTTGAATCACTAACTGAAACTGAACGCGGAGCGGGCGGTTTTGGCAGTACAGGTACCGCATAATATGAAAATCATTGTTCCTATGGCGGGCCGAGGGTCACGCCTTCGTCCGCATACGCTAACCATTCCTAAGCCTTTAGTGCCCGTAGCGGGCATGCCCATTGTACATCGATTGGTTCGCGATATTGCAAAAGTACTCCCAGAACCCATGACGGAAATTGCCTATATACTAGGCGATCCCGCCTTTTTTGGGGATGAGGTCGTGGAAGCACTAACCGAACTCTCCAACAGTCTTGGCGCTAAAACAAGTATTTACCGCCAAGACGTACCGATGGGAACTGGGCACGCGGTCATGTGTGCTGCGCCTTCGCTTTCTGGCCCGGCAGTAGTGGCCTATGCCGATACGCTTATCCGTGCGGATTTAAATCTTGACCCCGAAGCCGATAGCGTCATTTGGGTAAAAAAAGTAGAGCGCCCAGAGCAGTTTGGGGTAGTGCAACTGGACAAAACTGGAGCAATTAATGCACTCATCGAAAAACCAACTGAATTTGTTTCGGATTTGGCAGTCATTGGGATTTATTATTTTAAGGAAATTGAAGTACTCAAAGATGCGCTTCAAAGCGTTTTGGATGAAAGGCTTACTCGTGGTGGTGAGTATCAAATCAACGACGGTATTTTGCGTATGATGCAAAACGGGAAACGCTTTGTCCCTGGCGAAGTAACCGCTTGGATGGATTGTGGCAACCCAAAAGTTACCATAGAAACCAATGCCAAAATGCTGGACTTTCTTGCTGCTGAGGGGGAATCACTTGTTGGCGATATAACCCTAAACAACAGTACCGTTATTCCGCCGTGCTACATTGCAGACGGCGTAACGCTAACGAACAGTACCATAGGCCCGCATGTGTCGATTGGAGCTGGCACTACAATTACGGATAGCACCATTGAAAACAGTATTATCCAGTCGAATAGCACCCTTGAAAATGCAACACTCAAAGAAGCAATGATTGGTAACCAGGTGCACTTCAATGGCGCATTTACGCGAATAAGCATTGGCGATTACTCGGAATTAAAATAGCAGATGAAAAAACTTGCACTACTTTTTGTTGGATTGATTTTAGTAGTGGGATGTAAATCGCTTGCGCCTGTAACAACCGCTGCGGCTATTGATACTTCGCTAAAACCGCGAACGGTGCAACAAATGATTGCTTCTACCGCACTCGCTTTTGAGACCTTGCAATGGCGTGGACAAGCCGTACTTGAACGTGGTGGAAAACGTCAAAAAATAAGTGTTAGCACACGCTTAAAACAAGATGAAGGAATCTGGATAAATGGAAGTGTCATTGTGCCGTTAGCGCGTGTTTTTATTACGCCCAAACAACTGCAAGGGTACGAGAAAATAAACCGGCAGTATGCGCAAATAGATTTTCGTACACTCAAAAAGATGCTGGGTGTTCCTATTGATTACCAAGTCCTTGAAAATGTACTAACCGCAAAACCTGTAGATGCACGTGCTTTTAAACGTGCAAAACTATCGTTTACCAAAGATGCTTATGTGTTTGGCTTACGAAAAAGAGGTGTGGAAGTTCAATTTGTTTTTGATGCTGAATTTCGACTGACCGAACAACGCCTTAAAGAGGGTAAAACAACCATTAGCGTGATCTATGATACGTACAAAAAAATTAATGAGCAATGGTTTCCAGAGCAGTTAAGCGCAACGCTTTTTGGCGAAAATGGCGCAACAACACTAACGCTAAGTACAAGGCAAGCGCATCTTAATGGTAACATAAATATGCCGTTTGCTATTCCAGAAGGATATAAATCCATTTTGATACAATGAAAACGTGGCTTTGGATTTTGATGCTTATTCCGGTATTGGGTTTGGCTCAAGACAAAAAAGCAACGCTTGAAGCCCAAAAAAAACGTTTGCAGCAAGAGATTGTACAAATCAATGCATTACTAAAATCGAGTGCGAAAAAGCGCGCCAATGTACTTACCGAAGTGGAAACGGTACAGCTCAAAATGGATCGGCAAGATGCACTCATACGACTCACCAACCGTCAAATTAATCAATTAAATCAAAAAATTACACTAAACCTGCGTAACATTGAGCAGCTACGTGCCGAATTGACGCAACTCAAAAAAGACTATGCCGAAATGGTCGTTGCAGCGCGCAAAAATCAATCTACCCAAAACCGATTGATGTTTTTACTTTCCTCGGAAAGTTTTTGGCAAGCCTATAAGCGTATGGCGTACATGAAACAGTATGCCGCGTACCGCAAACAACAAGGCGAACAAATTGCCGAAAAAACAAAAACATTGCAG
>CATIMP010000101.1 GCA_949528465.1 Bacteroidota bacterium
CAGCATGTAAAAGCGTATCATCATCGTCATAAACGGCATGTACTAATTTACTACTCATGGCTATGGGTGTTTTTGTATTTATCTCCCGATGTTTTCAAAATCGATTTAACTTCAGCCTGCGCAATTACAGGGAAGGTACGTGCATATAGCAGGAACAACACGAAGAAGAATCCAATCGTTCCAATAAAAATTCCTATATCTACAAACGTTGGCGAGAACATCGTCCAAGAAGATGGTAAATAATCGCGGTGTAGTGACGTTACGATAATCACAAATCGCTCAAACCACATTCCAATATTTACCACAATCGAAATGATAAATGAGAACATAATACTTGTTCTTAGTTTTTTGAACCACATCAACTGTGGTGAGAATACGTTACAGGTCATCATGGCCCAGTATGCCCACCAATACGGCCCAGTAGCACGGTTTAGAAACGCATATTGTTCGTATTCTACACCTGAATACCAGGCGATAAAAAGCTCCGTAATATAAGCGACTCCAACAATGGAACCCGTAATCATAATTACGATGTTCATCAATTCAATATGCTGCAGCGTAATGTAATTTTCCAATCGAGAAACCTTACGCATAATTATGAGTAGCGTGTTTACCATGGCAAAACCAGAGAAAATGGCTCCTGCAACAAAGTATGGAGGGAAAATAGTGGTGTGCCAACCTGGAATAACCGAAGTAGCAAAGTCAAACGATACAATAGTGTGTACAGAAAGTACCAAAGGCGTTGCTAAACCTGCCAATACCAGTGACACTTCTTCGAAGCGTTGCCAATCTTTGGCGCGTCCACTCCAACCAAAACTCAATAATCCGTAAATTTTCTTTTGAAATGGCTTGATGGCTCTGTCGCGAATCATGGCGAAATCAGGAAGAAGTCCCGTCCACCAAAATACGAGCGAAACAGATAAATACGTTGAAATTGCAAATACATCCCAAAGAAGTGGCGAGTTAAAGTTTACCCATAGCGAACCAAATTGATTTGGAATAGGCAGTACCCAATACGCCAACCATGGACGTCCCATGTGAATAATAGGAAATAATCCCGCTTGGATTACCGAAAAAATAGTCATGGCTTCCGCTGAACGGTTAATGGCCATACGCCATTTTTGACGGAATAATAATAATACCGCAGAAATTAATGTTCCGGCGTGTCCGATTCCTACCCACCATACAAAGTTGGTAATGTCCCACGCCCAACCGACAGTTTTATTCAATCCCCAAACCCCTATTCCTGTTGAAACGGTGTAGACAATACAACCTAATCCCCACAAAAATGCAGTAAGTGCAATAGCAAAAGCGATAAACCAAAGCTTATTTGGTGGGTTTTCTACCGGCGCAGCAATATCAACCGTAACATCGTGATACGATTTATTCCCTGTAACTAAGGGCTTTCTAATGGGTGCTTCGTAGTGACTTGCCATAAATCGTTTCTTAAGTATTTCTAACTTTTACTTGGTACATTACATTGGGCTCGGTACCTACACTTTCTAAAAGGTGGTACATACGTTCGTCTTCTTTAAGGTGCTTCACTTCACTTTCCTTATCGTTGATATCTCCAAAGGCAAGTGCTCCAGTACCACAGGCGTTAGAGCAAGCGGTTTGGAATTCGCCGTCTTTAATTTCACGTCCTTCAAGTTTTGCGTCAAGAATTGTTTTTTGTGTCATCTGAATACACAACGAGCATTTTTCCATCACTCCTCTAGAGCGCACCACCACGTCTGGATTTAATACCATACGGCCTAAATCATCGTTCATGTGGTAATCAAATTCATCATTCTTATTGTACAAGAACCAGTTAAAGCGACGTACTTTATACGGACAGTTGTTCGCACAATAACGCGTTCCTACACAACGGTTATAAGCCATGTGATTTTGTCCTTGGCGCCCGTGTGAACTTGCCGCAACAGGGCAAACTGTTTCACAAGGTGCATGATTACAATGTTGGCACATGACGGGTTGGAACGTTACCTGTGGATTTGCAGAAGGATCTTCCATTTTTCCAAAAGTGGAAAGCGATTCACTTAAACCACTAATGTTATCTACCTTTTCTAAATCTGCTTCAAACGTTTCTTCAGATGAGTAGTAACGGTCAATACGCAACCAGTGCATATCACGAGACTTGCGAATTTCACGTTTACCTACAACAGGAACATTATTTTCGGCATGACACGCGATTACACAAGCACCACAGCCAGTACATGCATTTAAATCAATAGACAAATTAAAATGATGCCCGATAGAGCGGTCAAATGCTTGCCACATATCTGCTTCTTCTGATGTAACATCAATTTCTTCGTGGTCGCGAGACACTTGCGTCATTGCGTTCCAGTACTTTACGTCTTTGGTGTTGAAAATTTCAAGTGTGGTTTCACGAACAATCTCGCCTCTACCCATCAACGTATTTTGCAACTGCGTACACGCAAATTCGTGCATGCCTTCAGCTGCCGCAACCTTAACCGTTTGTACCGGACTAAAATTTTGATATAATGGATATGCATTGGTTCCTACTTGCATTTCGGACTTCATGCCCGCAGTTTTCCCATATCCCAATGCCAAACCAACTGTCCCTTTTGCTTGTCCTGGTTGTATAAGCACAGGTGCTTTTAACGTAGTTCCGTTTAGCGAAATTTCAGCAATACTCCCATCAAGAGCGCCATCTGATTGGTTGACATTTTTCAGACCAAGTGCATCAGCGTCTGCTTTTGAAACAGTGAGATAGTTGTCCCACGTAATACGTGTGATTGGATCAGGAAATTCTTGCAGCCAAGGATTATTAGCTTGCTGTCCATCGCCAATACCCGTTTTGGTATATAAATGTAATTCTAAACCTGTCTTTGCTTTTGCACGTGACAATCGTTGCACAAGTGCATCAACATTGTCGTTATAGCGTAGCTTATCCGATTTGTTTGTTATAGCATACCCATCGTGAAGTGCTTCACTGAAAGATGCTCCACTTAAAATAGTTGAACTCCAATATGCTTTTATTGCATCGTCATAACTTTGTGTGTTTCCACTTAAAGACAACAATACGTCTTGAAATTGTTTTGTGTTAAATAGTGGACGAATGGTTGGTTGCGTAAGCGCAAAATGACCCGTTTTCATCTCTACATCTCCCCAAGACTCTAAGTAATGTGGTGTAGCAGCAACCCACTGACTGTGAATGGCTGTTTCGTCATTTTTCATGCTAAAGGCAACAGATAGCTTCGTTTTCTTAAGACCAGAAACAAATTCGGTTGCATTTGGTAGCGTGTATGCAGGGTTTACGCCTGCCATAATTACACCGCCAATTTTTCCAGCGTTTAAATCATTTACAAGTTGCGTCATAACACTTGCATCTCCCTGACGCAATTGGGTGTTATGCTGCACGTCGATTACTGAAGAACCTAAAAGGTTATTGATTGCTAAGGCGGCACGTTGTGCATCTTCGTTCTGAAGACCTGTAACTACAATCGCACCACTACCAGCAGCTTTCAGCTCGGCAACAATTGCTGATACTTTTTTCTTTAACTCCGCATTCAGAGGAGTTGGAAAAGATTGATTGGTCAATGCGCCATAAATCGCGGTAAGAACAAATTGTTGCTCTACAGCAGAAGTTGGAAAACGGTAATCAGCATTGGCACCAGACAAGGTCATGTTTGCTTCAAACTGATAGTGCTTTGACATTTTTGCGTTTCCCTTTTTGCCTTTAGGTACACGTGTTTTGGCATAACCCGACTCAAAACCTCCACCTTGCCAATCGCCTAAAAAGTCTGCTCCAATAGAAACAATGCAAGTAGACTTGCTAAAATCGTAGGTTGGAAGTGCGCGTTTTCCGTATGCTTGCTCAAAAGCATTAAGTGCAGCTGTTTCAGAAACAGCATCATATGCGTAATGCGTTACATTTGGAAACTTCGCTTGGAAATCACGTACAATTTTCGATGTAGTTGGACTTGCAAGAGACGGAGTAATAAGCGCAACAGGCGATTTTTCATCAGCCAATTGAGTTAACTGTTCTTGAACACTAGCTTCTAAAACTTCCCAACTTACATCAACACCTGCTTGCGTTGGCCCTTGCATACGCATACTGTCATAAAGCGATAATACCGAGGCATGTACACGCGCATTTGCAATGTTATTTACAGGAGCGTCTGTATTATTTTCAACCTTAATCGGGCGGCCTTCACGCGTTTTGATAAGTACACTTGCAGTGTCAAAACCGTCAACTATAGTTGTTGCATAATAATTTGCTATTCCTGGAATAATTTGTTCTGGTTGAACAACGTAAGGAATAGATGTATTTACAGGGCCTTCACAGGCAGCTAAGGTAGCTGCAGCCGTACTAAAGCCCATGTACTTTAAAAAGTCACGGCGTGAAGTATCGCTTTCTGGAAGCTCGGTCGAACCCAGAACATCTTCAGGAAGTTTTTGTGCAAACTCTTTTTGGCTAAGTTCGTCCAC
>CATIMP010000102.1 GCA_949528465.1 Bacteroidota bacterium
TAAATATATAAAAAATACTTTACGCAATCGCAGAGAGGAAGGGATTCGAACCCTCGATACGTTTTTGACGTATACACACTTTCCAGGCGTGCGCCTTCGACCACTCGGCCACCTCTCTAATTCGGACGCTAATATCGAAAAAAATAATCGCAAAAAAAGGACGAAAAAAACTTAAATGCCGAATAGTTTTTTGGCGTTTTGAGTTGTTATTTTAGACATTTCTTCCACAGAAAGCCCGTAAACATCGGCTACTTTGGCCAAAATTAATGGCAAAAAAGAAGACTCATTGCGCTTGCCGCGATGCGGAGTTGGCGCCAAGTAGGGCGCATCGGTTTCCAAAACCACAGATGCTAAAGGAATCTGCGCAAGGGTTTCAGAAAGACCTGCATTTTTAAACGTCACAACGCCTCCAATACCTATATACATATTAAGGTTAATGGCGCGCTGTGCTTGCTCAGCATTTCCAGTAAAACAATGAAAAACTCCTCGCAACTTGGTAGTATTAACACCTTCTAAAACCTCGAAAATTTCGTCAAATGCGTCTCGGCAATGAATCACAATTGGCAAATCGAACTCCAACGCCCACGTTATTTGTTGGGCAAAAGCCTCTTGCTGCGCCTTTTTGTAGGTTTTGTCCCAATACAAATCCATACCGATTTCCCCTACTGCCACAAATTGGTGCTGTTGCAATTGTGCATATACATGTGCTAATTCTTCGGCAACAGTATCGCCAACATGTGTAGGATGCAATCCCATCATCAAATGCATCGCATTGGGATAATCGCGTTTGAGTGCATACATGGCTTCCGTAGTTTCGGAATCAATTGCTGGCAGTACAAACTGCAAAACACCAGCTTCCATCGCTCGAGCAATGACGTCGGCGCGGTCGGCAGCAAACTCGGAAACATATAAATGTGTGTGCGTATCTATAAGCATATCGCAAAAATACACCAATGCCTTGTATATTTACCCCATGATTTACACCTTATCTACGCTTTTACGTCGCAAAGGCTATGTTCGTATTCCACTCAAAAAAGTGAGTTCTGGTCATTATATATGTAAGCTTGTCCTAAACGGTATTCCGGGTGTATTCATTGTAGACTCTGGTGCTTCACACACTTGTGTTGCATTAGATAAAGAAGCACATTTTTCACTCAATTCTACCAAAGCAGAAAAGCAAGCTGCCTCGGCAAGTAGTGCCGATATGGATACCCGGCAAAGTGCCGAAAACCATTTGCGTATTGGCAACTGGGAGCAATCCAAACAGGAACTTATTCTGTTTGATATGACTACCGTAAACGAGGCCCTTGCGCAATGCAACGAAGAAACCGTTGATGGTATATTGGGAGCAGATGTACTACACCAAGCTAAAGCAGTTTTAGATTACCGTCGCAGTGGGCTTTATTTGTTAAAAAAGTGAATACTTCTTTCTTACTGCTGCCTATTCACTAACGTCTAAAGTTCCAACGCTTTTTTAGCATCGCCGTCCATTAAAAGTGTAATGGGATCTTCAAGTGCTTCTTTTACTGCTACTAA
>CATIMP010000103.1 GCA_949528465.1 Bacteroidota bacterium
GATTTTGAAGGGATACAACCTACGTTAAGGCAAGTTCCGCCAAGCGTTGGTTCTTTTTCAATGAGTACGGTTTTCATACCGAGTTGCGCGCAACGGATAGCTGCAACATATCCTCCAGGACCCGAGCCAATTATGGCAACATCAAATTGATTCATTTTTTTCATTTAGTTTTACAAATGTACAATGAAGCGAGCATTCGCTGTATATGCTTTTTCGTATTCCACACAAAATCGTATTATTACGAAACAAATGAAACAAAAACCCTCCTTATCGCTAGGTATTGCCCTAATCCCCGTTTTTGTATTGGTGCTGCTACTATCGATAAATGTAAGTGTTTATGGAGATGACGCATTAAGTGGATCCAATCAATTTATATTGCTTTTGGGCGGTGCTGTGGCCGCGCTTATTGGCTTTTGGTATAAAACTTCGTACAAAAACATGCTGCAGCAAGTGGCTGAAAATCTAAAATCGGTAACGGACGCTATTCTAATTTTACTTTTTGTTGGGGCGTTGGCGGGTACCTGGTTGCTTAGTGGCATTATTCCTGCCATGATTTATTATGGGTTGCAAATATTACATCCTACCTATTTTTTAGCGGCGTGCATTATTATCTGTGCGTTGATTTCTGTTGCTACGGGAAGTAGCTGGACCACATCGGCTACTGTGGGTATTGCGCTTGTCGGAATTGGAAAAGCCATGGGAATTCCTGTAGGCATGACGGCTGGTGCGGTTATTTCTGGGGCGTATTTTGGTGATAAAATGTCACCGCTTAGCGATACTACAAATCTTGCGCCTGCTATGGCGGGAGGGGAATTGTTTACGCATATTCGTTATATGACGCTTACCACTGTTCCTACCATTTTGGTTACGTTGTTGGTGTTTCTCATTATTGGTTTTACACAAAATACCACGGCTGTTTCGCAAGCCGAGCCTTTGCTTTCGGCACTAACAGCACGTTTTAGTATAAACCCACTGCTTTTTTTAGCTCCGGTAATTGTTATTATTATGATTGCAAAAAAGACACCTCCTTTGGTTGCGCTATTTATCGGAACGCTTTTGGGCGTATTGTTTGCCCTTATTTTTCAGCAACCTTTATTGACGTTATTAAGCAATCAAGAAGTCGTTTCGTGGGCAGGTACGTATAAAGTTATTGTGGATGCCATTACGGTTTCCACTACGATTGAAACCAATAATCCACTTTTAAACGATTTGTTTCAATCGGGGGGCATGGCAGGAATGCTCGGCACCATTTGGCTTATCATTTGTGCTATGGTTTTTGGTGGCATTATGGATGCGATAGGTGCGCTTGAAGCAATTAGCGCCGCATTATTGCGATGGGCAAAAAGCACCTTTCAATTGTTTGCGAGTACGGTGGCTTCGTGTTTGGCTATAAATATTACGGCATCAGATCAGTATTTATCAATCGTAGTGCCGGGGAAAATGTTTTCAAATGCCTATAAAGATCGTGGGTTAGCTCCCGAAAACTTAAGCCGAACTCTTGAAGATTCGGGAACCGTAACTTCTGTTTTAGTACCGTGGAATACCTGTGGCGCATATCAGTCTGGCGTACTTGGTGTTTCGGTGGCAGAGTATTTTGTGTTCGCTATTTTTAACTGGTTAAGTCCGTTCACAACCTTGCTTTATGCAGCTATTGGATATAAAATAAAGCA
>CATIMP010000104.1 GCA_949528465.1 Bacteroidota bacterium
ATATCATTCCCGTTGGCAAAGACAAATAAACCGAGTAATAAAATGATGCCAACCATTTGAGCGTATTCCAATATTTTTTGATGTGGCTTACGCCCTGTGAGCATTTCATAGGTCAAAAACACCACATGCCCGCCGTCTAAAGCAGGAATAGGCAATACGTTCATAAAGGCTAGAATAATGGATATCAAAGCCGTACGCTCCCAAAATGTGCGCCAGTCCCACTTGGCGGGAAACAAACTTGCAATGGTGCCAAAACCACCCAATTGACTTGCTCCCTTTTTGGTAAAGACAAATTTGAACTGAGCAATATAATCGCGAAGCGTCCAGTAGCCATAATCAAAACCTTGTTTGATGCTTTCCGCAGCCGTGTAGGTAATAGCTGTTGTTTGTGGGCGC
This sequence comes from Bacteroidota bacterium, assembly GCA_949528465.1. Classification (GTDB taxonomy): domain Bacteria; phylum Bacteroidota; class Bacteroidia; order Flavobacteriales; family Flavobacteriaceae; genus UBA7446. The sequence goes on from CATIMP010000104.1 coordinate 397, forward strand.
GTATCTGTAAAATATATTCCCAAAACGTCGTCTTGTGCAACTGCAGTCGTTATTTGTTGGACTTCATCATTTCGTAAAACAGTTAATACAACCGCATCTCCTTCGCGTGCTTTTAATGCGCTTTGCACTTGACGCATCGAAGTAACAGCAGCATCGTTTACTCCAATAATGCGATCGTCAGCTAAAATTCCAGCAGCTTCGGCAGCCGAGTTTTCTTTTACCTTTTCAATGATGGCAGGCATGTATGGAATAAGTGGAAACATCTCCCCTGCAGCAAAAAGTTGCTTGCCAAATCCTTCAGGAATTGAAATCGCTTCTTCTGTTCCATTTGCATGTGAAACCGTAATACTTTTCGCGTCACGTAAAAAGAGCCATTTGTTAACATCCATAGCGGCATCAAGCGGAACGCCATCGACGCTTAAAACGTGATCCCCTTGTTCAAATCCTATGGCTTGTGCTTGTGGTGTAGGGTCTAAACCATAAGGTAAAGCCTCATTTGTAATCACGGTTTTGCCCCAAACAAACATGACGGCCATATAAATTAAAAAACCAAGCACCAAATTCACGGTAACCCCACCAAGCATGATAATAAGGCGTTGCCATGTAGGTTTTGCTCGGAATTCCCAAGGCTGCGCAGGTTGAGCCATTTGCTCAGTATCCATGCTTTCGTCTATCATTCCAGATATTTTCACATAACCTCCTAGTGGAAGCCATCCGATACCGTAAACGGTCTCGCCTATTTTCTTTTTAAACAACGAAAATTTGACATCGAAAAAGAGGTAAAACTTCTCAACGCGTGTTTTAAAAAGTTTTGCAGGGATAAAATGTCCCAACTCGTGAAGTACAATGAGTAGTGATAGACTTAGAATAAGCTGTCCGCCTTTTATAAGAAAAAGTTCCATGGGAAAAAATTAGAAGCCAAATGTACGGGATTTGAACGACCTATAAAACGGTATAGGTTGTATCTTTGCGTTATGGAATTGAGTACATTCTTTCGTCGATTTCGGAAACTAGCTTTGGTTTTATTGGTGCTTTCCATCATTATTGTTGGGTTGTTTTATATTGCCTTAAAGCCAAAAGAGGTGCTTCCGGTATTCCAACCTGCTATGGTAACACCAGAACTGGTCGATGAAAGCATCCAGTTTGTGAAAAAATACCACACCATTGCGCCTTTTGCCATGACCAATCAAAATGGAGAAACAATTACTGAAAAAGAGTACGACAACACCATCTATGTTGCCGATTTCTTTTTTACAACCTGTCCGAGCATCTGTCCTATTATGACCAAAAACATGTACACACTGCAAGAAAGGCTAGTCGATCTTCCACAGGTGAAACTGCTTTCATTTAGTGTTACTCCCAAGATTGATTCGGTGGCGCAACTAAAACGCTATGCGCTAAAAAACAAGGTAGATGACACGCGGTGGAACTTAGTTACAGGAGACAAAAAAGAAATTTATGCGCTAGCGCGTAAGTCTTATTTGGTGGTAAAAGACGATGGAGATGGTGGCCCTTACGACATGATTCACACTGAAAATTTTGTGCTTGTAGACAAACAAAAACGCATCCGTGGTTTTTATGACGGCACCCAAACAGAAGCAATGGACGATATCTTCCGTGACATTGAACTGCTGGTTTCAGAAAAATAGTATGCTCCATAAAAATGTTGCGCACTTTAATGTACATTTGTTCTTTAAAATTGGTCTAAATAAATGGATTTGACACTTGCCGATTTAAAGGTTGGAGAAACCGCCATAATTGATTCTTTTGACGTAGAACAACTTCCCATGAAACTTGTAGAAATGGGTTGTCTACCCGGAAATGAAGTGGGGCTGCTTCAGCTTGCACCCAACAAAGATCCATTGTATCTCAATATCTCGGGGTCGCATTTAGCCATTCGCCGCGAGACAGCCACACGTATCTTTATCCGCAAACAAGGTGAGTAAAAACATCAACGTTGCGCTTATTGGAAACCCCAATACGGGGAAGTCGTCAGTGTTTAATCATCTTACTGGGCTAAATCAAAAAACAGGGAACTACCCTGGAATCACAGTAGAAAAAAAACAAGGCATTTGCCGACTTCCAAGAGGTGTAAAAGCGCGCATTTTAGATTTGCCTGGCACCTACAGCCTGAACGCTTCATCGCTTGACGAAAATGTGGTGGTGGAATTATTACTCAATAAAAACGATAAAGACTTTCCAGATGTAGCTGTCGTCGTTTCAGATGTTGAAAACCTAAAGCGAAATCTGCTACTATTCACCCAAATCAAGGATTTAAATATCCCCACTATTTTGGTCATTAATATGTCGGACCGAATGCGCCGTAAAGGAATTAGCATCGATACCCACAAAATGGAGCAGTTGCTTCACACAAAAGTAGCACTTGTTAGCGCACGAAAAAATGAAGGTATAGATGTGGTCAAAGAACATATTGCTGCATACAAAACCCTTTCCGCCCAAGCCTGTTTGGATGTAAAGCAAATCGATCAAGATTATTTTGAGTCTTTGGAGCGTACATTTAGCAATCAGTCGCTATACAAACTATGGTTGGTGATTACCCAAGATGTGAATTTTGCCAAAGTGGAGCGTAAAAGAATGGAGGCGGAAAATGCCGATCACATGCGAACTCCATCGTTCCTAAAAAGATTACAGCAAAAAGAAACCATCAAACGCTATCAGTTTATCAATAATGTTTTGAAGGAATGCTATGATAAAGACAGCAGTAAAGCTACTGACCTTAGAGGAAAGTTAGATCGCGTACTAACCCACAAGGTTTGGGGATTTGTGATTTTCTTTGTGGTGTTGCTTTCCATTTTTCAAGCCTTATACGACTGGAGTAGCGTCCCAATGGACTTTATAGACGCCTCTTTTGTACAACTTAGCGACTGGGCAAAAACATCTATTCCGTCGTGGATGGCGCCAAATTTAATCGCCGAAGGCATTATTCCCGGGCTTGGAGGCATCGTGATTTTTGTGCCGCAAATTGCCATGCTTTTTCTGTTTATTTCCATTTTGGAAGAAACAGGATATATGAGTCGCGTCGTCTTTATTATGGATCGTGTCATGCGACGGTTTGGACTGAGTGGAAAAAGTGTCATTCCGCTAATATCTGGAACGGCATGTGCTATTCCCGCCATTATGGCGACACGAAATATCGAAAATTGGAAAGAGCGATTGGTCACCATTTTGGTAACGCCATTTACGACCTGTTCCGCGCGATTACCTGTTTACCTCATTCTCATCAGTCTAATTATCCCAGATGAACGTATTTTAGGTGCAAATCTACAAGGATTGGTACTTATGATTTTTTATCTACTCGGTTTTGGTATGGCGCTGTTAGCGGCATTTGTTTTACATAAAATACTGCCACAAAACCAAACCAGTTATTTTGTTATTGAAATGCCAAATTACCGCATTCCGCTGCTTAAAAATGTATTGCTAACCATAATAGAAAAAACAAAATCCTTTGTCTTAGAGGCTGGAAAAGTGATTTTAGCCATCTCCATTTTGTTGTGGGTGTTGGCGTCGAATGGGCCTGGAGAAACATTTAAAAATGCGCCGCAAGAAGTCTCAAAATCTGTATCGATATCAGATGCAAATTATGACCAAAAACTTAGCGCCTACAAACTCGAACACTCTTATTTGGGTATTATTGGAAAAGGGATTGAGCCCGCGATTCGGCCTTTAGGTTACGATTGGAAAATTGGGATTGCCATTGTAAGTTCGTTTGCTGCACGAGAAGTTTTTGTGGGAACGCTAGCCACCATTTATAACGTGGGCGAAGACAAAGAAGAAACCATAAAAGAACGCATGGCAGCAGAAACCTACGCGGACGGCAGCCCTGTATTTACATTAGCGACAGGATTATCGCTCATGGTATTTTATGCCTTTGCTATGCAATGTATGAGTACGTTAGCCATTGTCCGAAAAGAAACAAACAGTTGGCGTTGGCCTGCAATTCAACTTATCACAATGACCGTTATAGCCTATATATGCGCATTGGTAACATTTCAATATTTTAGCTTTTAATATGGAAACCGTAATCATCACCTTAGCCGTAATGTGGGCGTTGTATTTTCTGGTGCAACGATTTCGTCCGCGTAAAAAAGTTGTTGGAGGGGGCTGTGCTTCCAATAAAGATTGTGGATGCCACTAACCGCCTAGCGCAACGTCTAAGGTCATCATCACTACAAATCCGCCAATAAATCCAAGCGTGGCTATATCCGTAAACCTATCTTGTTGGGTTTCTGGTATCACTTCTTCTACCACTACAAAAATCATGGCACCGGCAGCAAAAGCAAGTGCATAAGGTAAAATGGGGGTAAAAAATGTAACCGCTACGGCGCCAATTACCCCTGCAATCGGCTCTACAATTGCCGAAGCCTGACCGTAGAAAAAGCTTTTTCGTCTGCTAAGTCCCAAACGGCGCATAGGCATGGAAACAGCAATCCCTTCGGGGAAGTTTTGAATTCCAATACCAATGGCAAGTACTACTGCTCCAGCTATGGAAGCTTCGGGTAAGCCCGCAGCAACGCCGCCAAACAATACACCAACGGCTAGTCCTTCTGGAATGTTGTGCAATGTAATGGCAAGAACCATAAGCGTAGTACGATGCCATGGCGTTTTTATCCCTTCAGACTCCTTAAAATTGATGTGAATATGTGGTAAAATCTTATCAAGTCCGAAAATAAAAAAAGCTCCAAGCGTAAACCCAACAGCTGCAGGAATCACTTTTACAAAGCCTTCGCCAGGGCTCATGTCAATGCCCGGCGCTAGTAAACTCCAAAAGCTTGCAGCGACCATAACGCCGCCTGTGAACCCTAACATGCCGTCCAAAACAGCGCGGTTCATCTTTTTAAAAAAGAATACAAAAGATGCACCAAGAGCCGTTAACCCCCATGTAAACAGCGTAGCATAAAGCGCGCCAAGTACTGGTGGCGTGTTTTCAAAAAAGTGAAGAATTGATTCAAACATAGTGGCAAATATAATTATTCCGTTATTACAATGATTTTTGTAGGTTTGGAAGGGTGAAAAAGAAAGGGGTTTACGATTATATTTTTGCAGGTGCAGGCGCATCAACCTTGCAAATTATTATGCAAATGCTACACGATAAGCGTTTTGAGCATAAATCCATTCTGATATTAGAAGAAAACAGCAACAAAACAAACGATCGTACTTGGTGCTTTTGGGAAGAAAAATCTAAAGAAGATTGGCATCCATTTGTACGATGTCAATGGGATAACATAACGTTTTCCTCTGATACCGCAGCGTTGCAAGAATCTATTTTGCCTTATGCGTATAAAATGATTCGAAGTAATGCATTTTACACGCATGTGCATGGGTTGATAGCAAAAAATGAAAACATTGACTTGACGTTTGAAAAAGTAGAATCTTTCGAAACTCAAGGAGAAATAGTTCGTGTTTCTACAGCAAAAAATACCTATTCAGGGGCCTATTTTTTTAATAGTATTTTTAATTGGAATGCGGCACAGCAACAGTCCAAATACCCTGTTTTACAACAACATTTTGTGGGTTGGTTTATCAAAACAGAAAAAGACTGTTTTGACCCAAATACAGCTACGTTCATGGATTTTAGCGTTGCCCAAAAAGGCAATACGCGGTTTATGTATGTTTTGCCACTTAGTCCTAATGAGGCCTTGATTGAATACACCTTATTTTCTGAAAATCTATTGAATTTTGAAGAGTATGAGCGTGAAATTCGTCAGTACCTGACGCAGAAAAATATTCGAAACTACAACATCACAGAAACAGAACAAGGCAGCATTCCTATGACTTGCTACCCATTTTCAAAACAAAACAGCAAGCGAGTGTTACATATTGGCTCGGCTGGCGGTTGGACAAAAGCAAGCACTGGCTTTACGTTTAAATTTATTGAGCGAAAAGCTACCGAGCTTGTGGCTTTTTTGAGTGACGAATGTGATATGCGTCTTTTTGAAAAACGCAACCGTTTTTGGTGGTATGATTTACTTTTCTTGGATGTGTTAGCACAACATAACCAAAAAGGAAGCTTTTTATTTTCTCGCATGTTTCAACGTAACAACCCCAAAACAATCCTTCGTTTCTTGGACGAAAAAACCTCGTTTGCAGAAGAACTTCAAATCATGCGAAGTTTCCCCGTGGGGATATTTGTGTGGCAACTAATACGCCGCCTAATGCGTTCGTTGCATTAGCCAGTTTCCAAAAGCAATAAATCGTTGCTTCATATCTGAATTGAGATCTACTTTTTCTAGCGCATCAAACGCCTGTTGCGTGTATTGATGAACAAGCGATAGCGTTGCCTTATCGGCACCTGTATCTTTAAAAAGTTGTGTTACGGCAGCTATTTTCTTAGCATCGTCTTTAGGTGTTTCAGACAACCACTTCCCCAATTCATTTTGTTGATTTTCAGTGCTATTGCGAAGCGCCAAATGCACCAATACCGTTTTTTTATTTTCGGCAATATCACCGCCTATACGTTTCCCAAAACTGGCTTCATCACCAAAAGTGTCTAGATAATCATCTTGCAATTGAAAGGCAATGCCAAGCTGCTCGCCAAAAAGATAAAGTTGCTGTGCGTCTTTGCTTGTTGCGCCGCCAACGGAGGCACCCATTTGCATGGCGCAACCAACCAAAACAGCCGTCTTTAAGCGAATCATTTCTAAATAATCTTCAATACCTACGTCGTTGCGCGATTCAAAATCAACATCGTATTGTTGACCTTCGCAAACCTCAAGTGCTGTTTTACTAAAAAGCGTTGTTAGTGATTGAAATAGCTTAGGCTCGTATCCATTTAAAAAAATATAGGCCTGAACCAACATGGCATCACCCGAAAGTATGGCGGTGTTGACATCCCATTTTTCGTGTACCGTCTGTGCTCCCCTTCGCATATTTGCCTTGTCCATAATGTCATCGTGCATCAGCGTAAAGTTGTGAAACACTTCAACTGCCTGTGCGGCAGGTAGTGCCTCTTGAGCTGTTTTTCCAAAAGCTTCACACGACATAAGCACAAGTACTGGGCGTAATCTTTTACCACCCAAAGCCAATAGGTAATCTATAGGCTGATACAAACCGTCCGGAGATTTTCCTTGGTTTAAATGCGTTAACGAATCCGCTACAAGTTTTTGATAAGCAGTCAAAAATTCCATAAATAGACGTTTTTGTAAAGGTACGTCAAGGATTTGTAATGATAATATTAAGAAATTATAAACTACGGAAACTTTTTTGGTTTTTAAAGTTTCCTGTATATCTTTGCGCCTAATTGCTATGGAAAAGATTCTTTCTTCTTGTTCCGAAATGTTTCTAACGCTAGGATTTAAAAGCGTTACCATGGATGATATTGCCCAAAAATTAGCCATTTCAAAAAAGACGCTCTATGCTCATTTTCCAAACAAACAAGCACTTGTTCGGGAATGTGTTTTTTATTTCTTTGATTATGTTACAGCTGAAATATCTCGCATTAGTGAAAATGCCACCAACCCTATTGCAGAGTTATATGACATAAAACTCTGTATGATGCAAAAAATCAAAAATGAAAAGATTTCGCCTCAGTTTCAGTTAAAAAAGTTCTATCCTGAAATTTTTAATGAACTTCAAGAAAAACAATTGACATTTATGGTACAACAAATGAGTAATAGCCTTGAAAAAGGCGTTTCGTTGGGGTTGTTTCGTGCAAATCTAAACATCCCGTTTACCGCCAGACTTTACTTTAATGGAATGATGGGCATCAAAGACCAACATCTTTTTCCTGCCAATATGTTCCAACACAGTCAATTAATGACCGATTATTTAGAATACCACGTTCGTGCCATTTGCACCGAAACGGGAATGGAACTTTTTAACTCCTTTGACAATCATACATATGACTAGACTCCATCTTTTTCTATTGCTTATATGCGCCCCTTTTCTTCCTGCACAACAGTTAGACTTAGACGGTGCCATTCAGCTTGCAAAAACAAACAACCGTACGCTTCAAAACTCCAGCAAGGATATCCAAATAGCGAAACAAAAGCGTTGGGAAACTATTTCGATTGGATTGCCACAGGTTTCCTTATCGGCTGGATATATGAATGCGTTAAAACAAGCTACTACTGTGGTTCCTTCCGAAACTTTTGGTGGGCAGCCCGGCGAGTTTGCCGAATTACTTTTTGGTACTACGCAAAGTGCAAACGCTGGATTGCGTTTGGAGCAGCTCATTTTTGATGGCTCGTATTTGGTAGGGCTACAGGCTTCTGAAGTGTATTTGCGCATATCTGAACAAGCATATGCGAAAACTGAACAAGTTATAACGCAAGCAACCGTAGATGCGTATATAAATGCACTTTTGGCTAAAGCACAAATAACTGTTTTGGAACAAAATCTTGAAGCGGCACAGCAAAATCTTAATGAGATCAAAGTCATTTTTGAAAATGGTTTGACTGAAGAAGAGACGATGCAGCAGTTACAACTTATTGTGTCCTCTTTAAAAAGTTCGCTGAACTACACCAAACAAATGGCAAGGGTAGCAAAAAACGTATTGCGTTTTGTGCTGGGGATGGAATTCGATGCGCCACTAACACTTAGTAGCACGCTTGAAGGGCTTGCGTTGCAACACCAAAGTGAGTATAGCAATTCGCTATCGCTCAATGAAAATATTGACTATCAAATTGCACAAAACGACATCCGCTCAAAAGAGCTTTTGCTCAAGCTTGAACGATTCAAATCGCTGCCTAAAATTACTGCATTCCTCAGTGGTGGTTATGATGGATACAACCAAAGTTTTGAGTTTACACAACCCGAGCAAGATTGGTTTGGCAGGGCAAGTTTTGGGCTTAATCTAAGTATTCCTGTATTTAGTAGTTTTCTGTCTCAAGCAAAAAAACAGCAAGCAAAACTTGCCTTAGAGCAGTCAAAAAATGAAGCCGCCGATGTTGCACAAGAACTCTTGTTGGAAGAAAGCAGACTTCGAAGTGAGGTGCAATTCAATTTGGAAAACCTGCAAACTACAGCCACAAATTTGGGTCTAGCAACTTCTATAGAGCAAAAAAATCAACTCAAATTTAAAGAGGGCTTAGTGTCTGGCTTTACGTTACGCCAAGCGCAAACCCAACTTTACGACGCACAAAACGACTACCTAACTGCGATGCAACAACTCGTTGTTTCCAAAACTTCATTATCCCTTTTACTAAACCCTGTAACTTCAAAAAAATGAAAAAGAGTATCCTATTCACGCTAATTTTTGGCCTTATTTTGGCATGTAGCCCTACTGAAAAGCCAGACACGCAATCGCTAATTGACCAACAAAATGTAACGGGTTTACGTGAACGTCAAGCTGAGTTGGTGAGCCAAAACAATACGATTAAAGCAGAATTAAATCGTGTCATGCAGGCCATTGATAAATATGATAAAACCAAAAAGAAATCTTTGGTTACTGTGTTCGACGTTGAAGAAACATCTTTTGCGCACAAAGTAGTGCTACAAGGGGTAGTAAAAACCGACCAAAATTTAGTGCTTAATGCCGAATTTATGGGTGCAGTAAAAGCAATTCATGTGAAAGAAGGCCAACAAGTTAAAAAGGGAGATTTGCTCGTTTCCATTGATGACGGTGGGTTAGCACAAAATGTAGCACTTCAAAAAGTGCAATTGGATTTGGCTAAAACCTTGTTTGAGCGTCAAGAGCGCTTGTGGAAACAAAATATCGGTTCGGAAATAGATTACTTGCAGACCAAAACAGCTTATAAAAGCCAACAAAAAGGCTATGAACAGCTACTGCAACAGTTAAGTAAATCCAATTTATACGCCCCTTTTTCAGGCCGTATAGATGATGTTATTACAGAAGTTGGTCAACTGGTTTCTCCAGGCGTTCATCCACTTCTAAGACTGGTTAACTTAAGTAGCATGTATGTGGAAGTAGATGTGCCGGAACGTTATTTCCCAAATATTAATAAAGGAACAATTGCCAATGTTGAAATTCCAGTTTTAGATCATACATATAAAAGTAATGTACTGCACAAAGGAACGCATATTAGCACAGGAAATCGAACGTTTAAAATTTCAATTGCGGCCGACAAATCAATCGAAGTTGCACCTAATTTGATAACAACGGTGCGTTTGGTAGATTATCAAAACCCAAATACCATTGCAATTCCGCTTGAGGTAATTTCTGAAAATTTTTCTGGAGAACAATACGTGTATGTGGTAAATGAAAGCAACAAAGCAGAAAAACGCTTTATCAAAACAGGTCTTGTTGAGGGCGATGTTGTTGAAGTGTTAGAAGGTCTACGCATAGCAGACCGCGTGATTGATGAAGGCGCTCGCTTGGTAAAAGAAAATGAAAACGTACAGATTACAAACGCATTATGAGTTTAGAAAACAAATCCAATAAAACGTTTGGTCTTTCGGTTTGGGCCATTCGTAACAGCACCATTATTTATGTGCTTATGGGAATATTTCTCATTTTGGGTGGGTCTGCATACGTGAATATGCCCCGTGAAAATTTTCCAGAAATTACCGAAACTACTATTTTTATAAGTACGCCCTATCCAGGAAATACAGCACAAGATATTGAGCGTTTTGTTACAGACCCCATCGAAGATGGTATTAAGGGCATTAGCAACATTTCTGAAGTCACGTCAACTTCACAAGACGATTACTCGCTAGTTTCTATTGAATTTGATGAGGATATCCCCGTTGATTTGGCAAAGCAGAAAGTTAAAGACGAAGTGGATGCTGTAAAAGCCTCCGAGGACTGGCCAACGTTTAATAACGCTAAGCTTGAACCAACTGTTTTTAATCTGAATTTTTCTGAGGAAATGCCCATTTTGAATGTAAGTATTCAAGGAGATTACCCTATTGACAGGTTGAAAGCCTACGGTGAAATCCTAGAGGAACGTATTGAACGACTTAACGAAATCAAATCAGTTGATATTCGCGGAGCACAAGCCAAAGAAGTTGAAGTTGCGGTAGATACACGTAAAATGATGGCTTCGCAAGTGAGCTTTAACGATGTGGTGCAAAGCATTGCGAACGAAAACATGACGGTTTCTGCAGGAAGCATGCGTAGCGGCGGACAACGAAGAAGCATTCGTATTGTAGGTGAAATTAGCACCCCCAAAGATTTAGAAGCATTTGTAGTGACCAACGAAAAGGGAACCGTATCGCTGGGCGAAATCGCAACAATCTCTTTTAAAGATCAAGAAACTACCAGTTATGCCCGTGATTTCGGGACCTCAACCGTAATGTTAGATGTAAAAAAGCGAGGCGGTAAAAATTTAATTCAAGCAGCTACGAGTATTAGAGAAATTGTGTTGAACGCCAAAGCCAATGATTTCCCCGAAGACCTTACCGTAACGATTTCCAACGATATGTCTTCGCTTACCCTAAATCAGGTAAACGACTTGGTAAATAATATTTTGTTCGGGGTATTGTTAGTCGTGACCGTACTAACCTTTTTCTTAGGGTTTCGCAACGCATTGTTTGTTGGATTTGCCATTCCGATGTCTATGTTTATTTCGTTTGTGATTTTACAAACACTAGGGTACACCATGAACACCATGGTGCTTTTTGCACTCGTTATGGGACTTGGTATGCTTGTCGATAATGGTATAGTAGTAGTCGAAAACGTATACCGCCTAATCGAAAAAGAAGGACTTAGCAGAGTAGAGGCCGCCAAAAAAGGGGTAAGTGAAATTGCCTATCCCATTATCATCTCTACGGCAACTACTGTTGCCGCCTTTATTCCCCTTGGGTTTTGGCCTGGGATTATGGGGCAGTTTATGATTTATTTTCCCATTACGCTATCTATTGTTTTGGGATCGTCGTTGTTTGTAGCGCTTCTATTCAACTCCATGTTGGTATCTAAGTTTATGAACGTTGAGGAAAAAAACCTATCGGTTAAAAAACTTATCCGATTGAGTATTGTTCTTATTTCTTTGGGAACTTTCTTTATGGTGATTTCGCCTGCTACACGTGGATTAGGGAGTTTCCTTATAACGCTTATGGCCTTATTCTGGCTCTATCGTTATGTTGTTAAAGGACTAGCCAATTCGTTTCAGCAATTCTTCTTAAACAACTTAGAGCGGGGCTACGAAAAACTCTTGCAGTTTGCCATGCGTGGGTGGCGTGCCTATGCGTTTGTTTTTGGAACCATCGGGCTTTTGTTTACTTCTTTTATTTTGGTAGGCGTTGCCAGTCCAAAAGTGGAGTTTTTTCCCGATAACGAACCCAGCCAAATTATTGTTTATATCGAATATCCGCAAGGAACAGACATTGTTAAGACCAATGCTATCACAAAGGAAATAGAGCAAGTTGTGATTAAGACCGTGAGTACGGAAAAATACATGGACAACGGCAAAAACTTTATGGTAGAGTCGTTGGTTTCGCAAGTAGGTTCTGGTGCTGGAAATCCACAAACCGATGGCGGCTCACAAGCCGAAATGCCGCATCGCGGAAAAATTACAGCCACCATGCGCGAATACAAATACCGCCGTGGTTTATCCAGCGAAGAACTTAGAAGTGAAGTGCAACAAGCGCTTCGAGGAAAATTTTCGGGAGTGAGTATTTCGGTAGAAAAAGATGCAAATGGACCACCCGTTGGATACCCCGTAAATATTGAAATTTCAGGGGAAGATTACAACGAATTGATTCAAGCTGCCAACGATGTTCGTAGTTATATCATCAAAGAAAATATTCCGGGGATTGAAGAACTTAAAGTAGATGTGAACCGTAACAAACCAAGCATGGAAGTTGTTGTTGATAGACGAAAAGCCGGAAGCTTGGGTGTAAGTGCGGGACAAGTTGGTTTTCAATTAAGAAGGGCACTTTTTGGAGAAAAGGCAGGCGTTTACAAAAATGATGGCGAAGACTACGATATTAATGTGCGTTTTCAAGAATCTGATCGATACAATCCCTCTGCACTTTTTAACCAAAATATCACTTTTCGTGATATGGCTTCGGGGAGGATTAAAAATGTGCCTATTTCTGCAGTAGTTGAACGTAAAAATGTAGCAGGATATAGTGCCATCAAACACAAAAATTTGCGTCGTGTGGTTACGGTCTACTCCGCGATATTACCAGGATACAACGCCAACGAAATTGTAAGTCAAATCCAAACCCAAATGCAAGGATTTGAAATGCCAACCGGTACAAGCTACGCCTTTACAGGAGAAATTGCAGAGCAAGAAGAAAATATGCGTTTTTTGTCTCGTGCACTTGGCTTTGCCATTCTTTTAATCATGCTATTATTGGTCTTTCAGTTTAACTCCGTCAGTAAACCTTTGATTATCCTCTTTTCTATTTTTATGAGTTTTACAGGCGTAATGCTCGGATTGGTATTCTTTAATATGACGTTTGTGATCATCATGACCATGATGGGAATTATCTCCCTTGCCGGAATTGTAGTGAACAACAGCGTCGTATTGCTTGACTACACCCAACTTTTGCTTGATAGAAAACGAGATGAATTAGGAATCGAAAATGACGATTTGCTTCCTAGGGTAGATATTTTTAATGCCATTGTTGCTGGTGGAAAAGC
>CATIMP010000105.1 GCA_949528465.1 Bacteroidota bacterium
CCAACTTGGCAGGATTATAAAAGTGTTTTATCAAATTCCGAATACGGCGCTTGGGTGTTGTATAACAGGTATTATTTAAATCACTACACGATTAGCGTTCATGCCTTACCTTACCCTTATAACGAACTAGAAAAATTTAATGCCTTTTTAAAGACTATGGGGATTCGCCTAAATAATGCAGGTGGTGAAATAAAAACAAGTGTTGATGGGTTATTACGCCAAAGTAGTACTGTTTCCCAAATGGTAACAAGTACGTTTGCAGACGGGGAGAAGCATAAGATAGCTGGAAGTTATGTAGAGTTTGCAGCTCGTGCCGTACTTCCTGAATTTATGCATTTAGCAAACAAAAAACTCTCGGCTGCCCACAGGAGGGATGGTTTTGAAGTTAACAATGCAAACAAAATTTTTGAAAGCACATTTCAAAAACAGACAAAGCGTAAGGATTAAAAAATTCGATTCGGATTTAGAATATTTTTTGGATCAAAAGTTGTTTTTAGGGTTTTCATTAATGCTATTTCTTGACTTGTTTTTGATGTGTGCAAATAATCTTTTTTTTGCAACCCTATGCCGTGTTCAGCAGAAACAGACCCTAAGTGTTTTTTTAGATTTCGATAAACAATAGCATTAATTTTTTCGGAATATTCTGGTGAATCGTCTTTTTTACCAACAACCAAATGTATGTTGCCATCGGCTATATGGCCAAAGGGTAAAACACGTTCTACAAAAGGAAGGGCTTCTAAAGTACCTGTAATAGATGATACCTCGGCATCCATTACGCCAATAGGTAAGCTGATGTCAAAATGCTGCGTAGCGACAAAAGGTTTTCTTAGTATTTGCGTGTCTTCTCTTATACTCCAAAGCATTTTAACTTCTCTTTTTGAATTTGCCATGACAGCATCAAGCAATAATCCTTTTTCGGCAGCTTCCGTCAACCCGCTTTCAAATTGCGAAAAATCTTTTGACAAATCATTCCCTAGACTTTCAATAAAAACATAAAACGGATAGTCGTGAGGCAAGGGTGGATTCAGTTCAGTATTAGCGTTTGTAGCAGCACAGTATGTTGATTTCCACATCAGCTCAAAACTGCTTAAGTTTCCAGATAGGCTTTTGTTCATCAATCGGAGTAGGGAGATGACTTGTTGAAATGTATGCACCCCTGCAAGAGCTGCATAACGAGATGTTGGCCGTTCATAAAGTCGCAAACAAACCTTGGTAATAATACCTAAAGTTCCTTCTGCTCCTATAAAGAACTGCTTAAGATCATAGCCTGAATTGTCTTTGATGATTTTTTTTAAGGACGAAATAATCGTTCCTGTGGGCAAAACCACTTCTAGGCCTAAAACCAAAGAGCGCGTCATTCCGTATTTAAAAACGCGCATTCCACCAGCATTTGTTGATACCACGCCTCCAATTTGTGCAGAGCCTTTCGCACCAAAATTTAAAGGCAAAAAAAGATCATTTTGTGAAGCCGTCTGGATAAGTTGCTCCAAAATAACGCCCGCTTGAGCTGTTATGGTTTTTGCTTTTTTATCAACCTCCTCAATCTTGTTCATTTTTTCTAAAGATAGCACCCATTGATTTGAGGTGGTTTGCGTGCCGCCAACCAAATTTGTCAAACCACCATGAATAACTACTTCTTCTTGGTGTGCATTAAAGAGCTTTAACACTTCCGAAACTTGCTCTGTGGTCTGTGGAAAAACAACTCCTTTAGTAGCTAATGGAATGTCGGTAGCCCAAATGTGTGAAAAGCGGTTTTTTTCGTTGCCGCCATGCAGCACGTGCTCAAATCCAACTATTTTTTTTTAGGGTTCAATCATCTTTTTTTACTTATTTTGAATCATTAAAACCTATTTAACCAAATGCTTTTAAAAACCACTGCATGGCGTTTGGGTTTTTTAGGGCATCTAATGAAATCACATTTTCTAATTTTTCTCC
>CATIMP010000106.1 GCA_949528465.1 Bacteroidota bacterium
ATTGATTTTAGTGGAGATTTAAATGGTACTGTTCAAGATTTTACCGTTCAAAACGCAATTCTTAAAAACGATAAAGATCGTTTAGTGTTTTCACTTGCAAGTGAAAAAATTCTTGATGATACATACAGAAAACTAAATGTGGATTGGGAACTAAATGCTGATAGCATATTTGCGTTGTTTGGTGACAAACTTTCAGACAAAAACAGTGATGTACTTGCATCTATGGGGGTGGTTTCATCTAATGGAAGTGCTACATTCTCAGCAAATACATGGGATATAACAACCAGTCTTGACACGGAGCTTGGCAAACTTAATGCAAATGCCATTTACATAACGTCATCTAATACACCTTCTTATACTATTAAGTTGAACGCTGCGCTTTTTGATATTGGGACGCTGTTAGCGATTCCAACGCTAAAAACAGCTGGATTTGATATAGAACTTTCTGGAAAAGGATTAAATGTTTCTCAACTTAATGCAGCCGCAAATGGTACACTTTATCAGCTATCTTACAGAAATCACACCTATGATAAAGTTGAGTTAGAAGGAATTGTAAGTCCCGAGCGTTTTCGGGGTAATTTATTGGTTTCTGATACAGCTTTAGATTTATCGTTAGATGGCGAAATTGACTTTGTTTCTGAAGCTCGGAATTTTTCATTTACTACAGATATTAATAGAGCAGATTTTGCTGCTTTAGGCTGGATTCCCAAGAATATCCAGGGTGTTTTTTCGGGTTCTGTTGACTTGGCCTTGCAAGGAAATACTATTGACGAAATGATTGGTGACTTATATATTGAGGAGGGAAAACTTCAAACCCAAACCAAAACATATATTTTCTCGTCTGTGGCTGCTCAGTCGCGTCTTACCAACAACATTCGTGTTATTAATTTAAATTCTGAAGATGTTGCAACAGGTTTAATGATAGGCGATTTTAAACCTACAGAATTATTTAAATTAATGCAAAACGCTTTAGGGAGTCAATATACTAATTATGTTCCCACTGAAATAACACCTAATCAATATGTAGATTTCAATTTTAATTTACGCGGGAAAATTGCTTCGGCATTGTTTGGCGAAGGCGTGGTTTTAGATGATAATACTTTTATTAGAGGTAAAATAAATGCTGCAGAAAAGCTTTTCAAGTTGAATGTTCGCGCACCAAAACTTCAAATAAAAAGAACCAAATTGGATATGTTGGAAATTGAAATTGACACGCATAATCCGCTTTATCACTCCTATATTTCTTTTGATGAATTAGAAAATCCACAAGGAAAGTTATTGCATTTAAATTGGATTAATTCCCGGATTAAGGACAAGCTTTACGGGATAGCTGAGTTTTCGTCTTCAAGCACACCAGATAAACTGAACCAAATTAATACGTCTTTTACTGTAAATAAATTAGGACAAGCTGTTTTAGGTATTCAGAATGCAGATTTTTACTTTAACAATAAAAGATGGAAATTAGATGTAACAGAAAGGCCCACCGTATTGACAGCAAAAAGCACCACCGATTTTTCGTTATCTACACTTGTTTTAAACAGTAATACTTCTAAAATTTCAGTAGCGGCAACTCAAAAAGGAACAGACGCATTTTCTCTTGGTTTGAATTTAGAGCAAGTCGCGCTCGGCGATATACTGTCTTTTCAAAAGGATAAATGGGAAGGTATTATAGATGGATTTTTAAATATTAAACAGACAGCAACTGGCTTTGGCGGAGACTCCCGTTTGGAGTTTTCAGACATGAAACTCAATGGTGTTTCTCTTGGTAATGCGTTTCTTTCACTTGAATCAGATTCAGCAGTAGCAGCATATAACGTAGCATTTCATCTTGAAGAAGACGGAGCGAATGTGGTTTCTGGAACAGGAAATATTGGCATCGAGAATCGCGTTCCTTTTTGGAGTATCGATGCAGCTTTTTCAGACTATAACCTTTCTGCTTTAGCAGGACTAACAAACACAGTTTTTGCTCCATTTGAGGGGAAGGCAAACGGGAATTTACAACTTACTTCTACAAACAGAAAAATTTCATCTTCTGGAGTTTTGAATGTAGATGCACTTCGTTTGGGTGTTCCATATCTAAATGCAAACTACACGTTTAATGAAACAGTTCCCTTCGTTTTCACTAATGATAGAATTTCGATTCAAGACGTTTCATTTCAAGATAAGGCAAACCATTCAGGAATGCTAAATGGTGAACTTACCCACCAATCTTTTTCTGATTGGGGATTAGACATGCAAATAGATGCTGATAACTTGGAAGTCCTCAATACTGGTTTTTCAGAAAATGCATTGTATTATGGCACAGCGTTTTTTACCGGAGATGCTAAGTTGCACGGTCCGTTTTCAAATATGGAGATTGATGTAATCGGACAAACAGCAAAAGGAACTAGTTTGCTTATCCCTATTCAATATGACACAGCAATTGGCGATGTTTCGTTTATTAATTTTGTAGAAAAAGACGAAGAAGTATCTGCAAAAAACCTTGCGCTTACAGCAGTAAAAGGGCTGCAAATGAATTTTGATCTCGATGTAACCCCCGATGCTGAGGTGGAAATTGTGGTCGATCCAGAAACCAAAAGTTTCTTACGCGGTATTGGTTCAGGGAACTTATTTTTAGAAATTGATACGGCGGGATCGTTTGCCATGTGGGGAGATTTTATTGCATTTGAGGGTGTTTATAATTTTAAGAATCTTGGTCTTATCGATAAAACCTTTCGTCTGCGACCTGGTGGAACAATTGTTTGGGAAGGTGATCCATATGGCGCACAAATCAATATGCAAGCGGTTTATGATGTGCCTGGCGGAGCAAATCCTGCCATTTTGCTTGAGGGTGATAACGTGAGTCAAAAAATACCTACTGAAGTTACCATTAACCTGTTTGGTAACCTGCTAAATCCCGAAACACCAACATTTGAGATTGATTTTCCCAACGCATCTGGAGTGATGAAAAACGAACTTAATTACAGATTAAATGACCAAGAACGTAGCCAACTTCAGGCTATTTCGTTGCTGTCCCAAGGTTCTTTTATAAACCAAGTTTCATTGGCGGCCATTTCTAGTCAAACACTAACAAATAACCTCTTTCAAAAAGCTTCGGGTGTTTTTGACAATATTTTCACCAATGAAAATGATAAATTAAACTTAAGCTTGGATTACTTGCAGGGAGATAGAAATGCAGCAGCTTCTATCCAAAACCGGGATAGGTTAGGGGTTAGCCTATCTACAAATATTAATGAGCGTATCATTATTGATGGTAAAGTAGGTGTGCCTGTGGGCAGCGAAGAAGAGACCACAATTATTGGCGATGTTACACTAGAATTCTTACTAAACAAACAAGGAACACTACGTGCAAGAGTTTTTAATAGAGAAAATGAATTTCAATATTTTGGAGATGAACTCGGGTACACCCAAGGGGTTGGGATAAACTATCAAGTTCGCTTTGATTCCTTCAATGAACTTGTTCGGAAAGTGTTTAACAACAAAAAATAAAATACTTCTGTTAAATCGTAGTTTTAAAGTCTAAGTATTTTCATAATTTAGCTGCGCAACTTTTACTAGATGACAACCAAAACATCTCATTCAAAAACCATTCAAAAAATAGGCGTTCTGACTTCAGGGGGTGATGCTCCCGGCATGAATGCTGCGCTGCGTTCCGTAGTACGTTCTTGCGCATACTACAAAATTCCTTGCTGCGGAATTACACGTGGTTATCAGGGCATGATAGAGGGTAAAATAAAACCTTTAGGTCCAAGATCTGTAAATAATATTATTAATAAAGGCGGTACGATTTTAAAATCTGCACGTTCTGAGGAGTTTAGAACTAAAGAAGGACGTAAAAAAGCATTTGCTAACCTTCAGGAAAATGGTATTGATGCTCTAATTGTTATCGGAGGAGATGGAAGTTTTACCGGAGGTTTAATTTTTCAACAAGAATTTGGCATTCCTGTGATTGGAATCCCCGGAACTATTGACAATGATATTTATGGCACATCGCACACTATTGGATACGATACTGCCATGAATACTGTTGTTGAGGCAGTTGATAAAATTAGAGATACCGCTATTTCTCACAACCGGTTGTTTTTTGTTGAGGTTATGGGTCGCGATGCGGGTCATATTGCGCTTAATACAGGCATTGGTGCTGGCGCAGAGGAAATTCTTATTCCAGAAGAGGATATGGGGTTAGACCGATTATTAGAGTCGTTGAAGCGCTCCAAAAAATCGGGTAAACTTTCCAGTATAGTAATGGTTGCCGAAGGTGACAAAATTGGAAAAAATGTATTTGAACTTGCCGAGTATATCGAAGACAACCTCCCTGATTATGAGGTGCGAGTTTCTGTTCTTGGACATATGCAACGCGGTGGGGCACCCACTTGTTTTGACCGTGTTCTTGCTAGCCGTATGGGACTAAAAGCCGTTGAAGCACTACGTGATGGAGTTTCAGGTAATATGGTTGGAATTGCTGACGGAAAAATGATTTTTACTCCTTTAAAAAAAGCAATAAAAGGAGAATCGAAAATTGATACCGAACTCGTTCGTGTATCTGAAATAATGAGACTTTAAACTATAAATTATATAAACTATGGCAACCCTTAAAATTGGAATTAACGGATTTGGTCGAATTGGTCGTATGGTCTTTCGGGCATCACTACAAAGAGACGATATTCAAGTTGTGGCAATTAACGACTTGTTAGATGTAGAACACCTTGCGTATCTTCTAAAATATGACTCCGTTCACGGAACTGTAGACGCCTCGATTGAAGTAGCTGATGGTCAATTAATTGTTGACGGAAAGCCTGTTCGTATTACTGCTGAACGTGATCCAAAAAACTTACAATGGGATGCTATCGGCGCAACAATTGTTGCTGAATGTACAGGTATCTTCACCACTTTGGATATGGCGCAATCGCATATTGACGGAGGTGCCAAGAAAGTAGTTATATCTGCGCCTTCAAAAGATGCGCCTATGTTTGTTATGGGCGTGAATCATCAAGACGCTAAAGCAGACAACCTTATTGTATCTAACGCATCTTGTACGACAAACTGTTTGGCTCCTCTTGCCAAAGTGTTAAACGATGCCTTTGGTATTGAAGAAGCACTTATGACTACGGTGCATGCTGTTACAGCAACACAAATGACAGTTGACGGTCCATCAAGAAAAGATTACCGTGGAGGTCGATCTTCAATGCTGAATATTATTCCTGCGTCTACGGGTGCAGCAAAAGCCGTTACCAAAGTTATTCCATCATTAGAAGGAAAAATTACAGGGATGGCATTCCGTGTGCCAACTGCAGATGTTTCAGTTGTTGACTTAACAGTTAAACTTGCTGCTGAAACTAGTTATGATGGCGTTATGAAAGCTATAAAAGATGCTTCTGAAGGTGCCTTAGCAGGTGTTCTTGGATATACAGAAGAACTTGTAGTATCACAAGATTTTATTGGTGATGCACGTACGTCAATCGTAGACGCCAATGCTGGAATTGAACTTAATGGTTCTTTCTTCAAAATCGTTTCTTGGTATGACAACGAAGCAGGTTATTCTAACAAGTTACTTGACCTTGCACTTCACGTGAACCAACTTTAGAACTTATGAGACTTATTGTTGATAGCGGATCTACCAAAACGGATTGGATTGCTCTTGATGGCAATAATGAAATATCGTTTGAAACCCAAACACAGGGTTTAAATCCACAAGTGCTTTCGGAGCAGATTATTGAGGAGCGCATAGTCAACAATTACGACCTATATCGTAATCGTGAGTCCGTTGAACAAATTTATTTTTATGGGGCTGGATGTGGTACACGTCCACCCCGTGAAATTTTGCACAACCTTTTACAAGGAATTTTTCCAAATGCGGCAATTGATGTTAAGGAAGATACATATGCTGCCGTGTATGCCGCAACTAGTCCTGGTGAAGAAAGTATCGTAAGCATTTTGGGAACAGGCTCTAATTGCAGTTATTTCGATGGAGCAGAGGTAGAGCAGCGCATTACATCGTTGGGTTATATTTTGATGGATGATGGCAGTGGAAACTATTACGGACGTCAGTTACTTCGCGATTATCACTTTAATAAAATTCCTTCCGAGTTAGC
>CATIMP010000107.1 GCA_949528465.1 Bacteroidota bacterium
GAGAAACTATGGCGTAAGTTTAGCCTCATTCCAAACCAAAACTGGCAATGCACTTCAAAATTTATCGACCAAGTCAGAATTACAATTGGCAAAGTCATTTAAAAAACTTAGTGTTGAAACTGAATATATCTTCTATTATTTGCCAAACCGAAGGTTTACGTTTCGTGCCTTTGCGGGTGGTTTTTTTCAAAATACATCTAACGACAGCTATTTTGATTATAATACCTCTCGTGTAAACGATTATTTGTTTCAATACGATTTGTACGGGCGTTCTGAAACGGAAGGGTTTTTCTCACAACAATACATTAAGGCTGAAGGTGCTTTGCGAACTTCAGGAGGCATTAACAGTGCCAACAAGTGGCTTATTACGACACAAGCTACAACGACGCTTTGGCGCTGGATAGAAGGTTATGCAGAAGTTGGTTGGATAAAAAACAACAACCAAAAGACACATACACACTGGGGAACTGGCGTATCGTTTAATTTGATACCAGACTTTTTTGAGGTGCATTTTCCACTATATGATGCGACGGGAAATTTAATGACAAAAAATGCGTACCCAACGCAAATTCGTTTTCAGCTTTCTTTACGCCCTGCTACCCTAGCACAATTATTTTCGAGAAGTTGGTTTTAAGTTAACCTGAGCGTACGCGCATTTTTCGTAAATTTGCAACACTTTATGAAAAGCGTAAACCTTGCCTCATCAAAAGGCACCTTTGACGATTTTAAAAAAGACATCCTAAACGATTTCTATATCGCGTCGTTAAGTCGTCAGGTAAGTATTCTGGGTAGAAAAGAAGTGCTCTCTGGAAAAGGTAAGTTTGGCATTTTTGGCGATGGCAAAGAGCTCGCACAAATTGCCATGGCAAAAGTATTCCAAAACGGCGATTTTAGATCTGGTTACTACCGTGATCAAACCTTTATGATGTCGATTGGTGCACTCAAACCAAAACATATTTTCGCAAGTGTTTACGGACACGCCGACTCCATTGCTGAGCCCATGTCTTCAGGAAGACAGATGGTTGGCCATTTTAATACCGATACACTAGATAGTAAGGGAAATTTACTCCCACTAGTTGAAACGAAAAACTCGTATTCTGATGTTTCATGTACTGCAGCCCAAATGCCGCGATTACTTGGCTTAGCGCATGCGTCAAAGCTTTTTAGAAAAGTAGATTCCATGCAAGACAAATCGCTTTCCACTAATGGAAACGAAGTCGCTTGGGGTACTATTGGCAACGCAAGTACTAGTGAAGGTTTATTTTTTGAAACACTAAACGCTGCTGGTGTGTTACAAGTTCCCATGGTCGTTAGTGTTTGGGACGACGGTTACGGAATTTCTGTTGATAATTCACTTCAAACGGTAAAGGAAAGTATTTCCAAAGCCATGGCAGGGATGCAACGCAACGAAAACGCCAAAGGTCTTGAAATTATTGAGGTTGTAGGTTGGGATTATGCGGCTCTTATAGCAGCCTATACACGCGCTAGCAATTTAGCTCGAACAGAACACGTACCTGTTTTGGTACATGTTACAGAGCTCACACAACCTTTAGGGCACTCCACATCTGGTTCGCACGAACGCTATAAATCGGATGACCGTTTGGCATGGGAAAAAGAATTTGATTGCAATAAAACCTTTAGAAAATGGATTATTGCTCAAAACATTGCTACTGAAAGCGAAATTGCTGCCCTTGAAGAGAAATCAACTCTAAAAGCTAAAGAAGCTAAAACTACAGCCTGGAATGCCTATCTAGCACCCATTCAAGCAGAGCAAAAAGAAGCACACGAATTAGTCCAAAAAGTAGCGCAAGAGCTTCCTGCAGACAGCGAACTTGCATCATTAGCAACGTTGCTTACCAAGAAGAATACGGTGTATCGAAAATCCATTTATACCACTGTAAGAGAGGTCTTGTTGTTATCCAATGGAAAAAACATAAATGCAAGAACTGCATTAGCCGATTGGTGGAAAAACAAACAACAAGAAACACAAGAATTATACAGTGATTCACTTTACAATTCATTTGAAAATTCTTCTTTAAACGTTAGCACAATACCTGCGAAATACGCAGACGAAGCCGGGTTGGTTGACGGACGTGTGGTCTTGCGAGATAACTTTAACGCATTGCTGAAAAAACATCCAAAAATGCTCGTCTTCGGAGAAGATAGTGGGAAAATTGGCGATGTAAACCAAGGATTAGAAGGGCTACAAGAAATTTACGGTGAAGAACGCGTTGCCGATCGAGGCATTCGTGAGGCAACCATCATTGGCGAAGGCATTGGTATGGCATTTAGAGGCTTGCGCCCTATTGCGGAAATTCAATATTTAGATTACGTGCTTTATGCATTACAACTCATGTCCGATGATTTGGCAACGTTGCATTATCGCACAAGAGGAAAACAGGCCGCTCCGCTGATTATCAGAACACGTGGGCATCGTTTAGAAGGAATTTGGCACTCGGGTTCGCCTATGGGTGGTTTGGTGAATTTACTGCGTGGTATGTACCTGTTAGTGCCGCGAAACCTCACCCAAGCAAGTGGCATGTACAACACTTTATTAGAAGGTCGCGATCCTGCGCTTGTTATTGAGCCGCTTAACGGATATCGACTTAAAGAAAAACAACCTGAGAACTTTGGCGAATTTACCGTGCCTATTGGGGTAGCCGAACAGCTACGTACGGGTACAGATATCACCGTTGTATCCTACGGTTCTACCTTGCGATTGGTACAAATTGCCGCTGAAAAATTGGTTAAATTGGATATTAATGTTGAAGTAATCGATGTGCAATCGCTTATTCCATTTGACTCAACCGAAGTCATTGGCGCAAGTGTCCAAAAAACAAATCGTTTACTCATTGTAGATGAGGATGTTCCTGGCGGTGGAAGCGCCTATATTCTAAGCCAATTATTGGAAAAACAAAATATCTATCACTACTTAGATAGCCAACCTACATTGCTAACCGCCAAAGAACATCGTCCAGCATACGGTACAGATGGCGATTATTTCTCTAAACCTTCCATTGAGGATGTAGTGGAAAAAGTATATGCCATTATGCATGAGGTAAAACCGAATCAGTTTCCTGCACTTTAGAAGAGGTAGTAGAGATTAGGCAATAGATTAGACATAAAAAGTGTTTATGAGAACAACTAAGCCACTTTACTAAGCAATTGCTGTAAGGCCTCCCCTTCCGAAATAGGAACAGCGTCAACGCCTTTAGCTGCCAAATCCGCCTTCTTAATAACACCCAAAATAGGAACGATTGATTTTAGCGGATAACGACGTGCAGCCTGCTCAATTTCTTTTAAAAAAAACGGATGAATACCCAATGCTTTTGCTGCCGTATCCGGGTTTTTTGAGGGTAAGCCGTGGTACGTCAACAACTGCATATAAAATTTATACAAGCTATTTATGGTTCCCAAAAGTGGATGTTGTTTTGGATGGCGTCCAAAGTAATGCACAATTTTATATGCCTGTGCTACATTCCCCGTACCTAAGGCTTTACGCAGTTCAAAATTATTGTACTCCTTGCTGATGCCTACATGTTGTTCGATATGCGTTGCCGAAATTGTTTCTCCTTCTGCTACAACAAGACAAAGTTTATCCAATTGATT
The DNA here is from genome assembly GCA_949528465.1 of Bacteroidota bacterium. Classification (GTDB taxonomy): domain Bacteria; phylum Bacteroidota; class Bacteroidia; order Flavobacteriales; family Flavobacteriaceae; genus UBA7446. The sequence goes on from CATIMP010000107.1 coordinate 3,610, forward strand.
GTTTAGCGTACCCAAATCGGCGCCAACGCTTTCTGCCAAAACCGCCGCAGCTTTATAATCTATAGTGCGTTTCATAGCACGCACACGCTGCTCTATCCACGAGGGCAATTTGTTGTCGTACAGCTTTTTAGTTTCGACTATTGTTCCCGTTTTCTGAATGGCTTTCGAGAGTTTTTTACGTTTGTCTAGCTTTTTGTTTTTGTAACATATCACCAAAACCGTTGTGGGTTGTGGCTGTTCAGCGTATGCCGTTAATTGCTCCATAGCACGGCTGAGTTCATGCGCTTCGCGCACCACTACCAATTGGTAGTCTGCCATCATGGGAAACCGCTTGCAAACCGAAACAATTTCTTCTATGGACGTATCTTTTCCATACAGTATGGTTTGATTAAAATCGCGCTGATCTTCGGGCAGTACGGTTTCGATAAGTAAGTTGCTAATCTCATCAATAAAAAAGGGCTCATCCCCCATTAAAAAATAGATAGGCGAGAAATTTCGCTGCGAAATAGCACTCTTTACCGATGCGTATGCGTCCAATGAAAAATAATTTAGCACTTTTGTGGTTATGCAACAGTTGGCATTTCCACCTTTTAGCTTTAAAACCAA
>CATIMP010000108.1 GCA_949528465.1 Bacteroidota bacterium
AACGTGAGCAATTACAAACACAAACCCACGGTCAAGTAAACTTAGCCGTACAGATGAAAAATACGGATCAATTGTATTGCCATATGAGCCGTAAGCATACTGCAACAATGGTGTATTGGGTGTTAAATCAGTATCAACATGACGTACAAGAGAAATTGGGATTTTGGCACCATCATCGGCAGTAGTCCAAAGGCGTTCTGCTGTATAATTCTTTTTATCAAACGTTCCGCCTAAAACTTCTTGTTCTTTCTTGACTTCTTTCGTTTTGGTTTTGGTATCGTAATCAATAACACTTGATGGTGTTGTTAAAGAAGAAAAGTTATACCGAAATACATGCGCATCAAAATCGAGATTTGTGCTTAACGATGCTGTGTAGGTTTCGCTATTAAAGTCTAGGTAATAATCTTCTGTTCCGTCCCAACGCATCACACGAAGCTGTAGTAATCCATTTTGCCGTTCTGACACGACCATAAAATCACGAAATAGCTCTACCCCTTCCAATAGCACATCGTCGCGGTGTGGTAATACATCTTTCCAATTTGATTTGGCAGGTGCAGAAGTTGGTACTTTGGTAAGTTTAAAATTCATGCTGTTGTCAGAGTTAGTTGTTATGTAAAAGGAGTCTTCAAAATGTGCCACACTGTACTCCAATCCTCGTTCACGCTTATGAATGGTTTTAAATGTGTCTTTTGGCGAATCACTTGCCAAAAACTGATATTCAGAAGTCATGGTACTTGTAGAACCAATCATAATGTATTTGCGTGATTTTGAAGGATATACAAATGTGTAAAACGTTTCATCTTTTTCTTCAAAAACCATTACGTCATTGTCTTGGGATTGCCCCAACTCATGTCTAAAAATACGATCTGTGCGAAGTGTTTCTTCGTCTTTTGCTGTATAGAACATGGTGTTACTATCAGCAGCCCAAGCAGCATATGAACTCACGCCTTTGAGCGTATCATCAAGCATTTTGCCTGTTGTCAAATCTTTTAACTTAATCGTATAAATACGTCTTGACAGTGTATCAATTCCAAAAGCGAGTTTGGTGTTGTCTGGACTTACGCTCAGTCCTGAAACTTGGCAATATGCTAAATCTTTAGCCAATTCGTTTACATCTAATAAAATTTCTTCCTCAGCATCTAATGTTTTGTGTTTTCTAGTGTAAATGGGATAATCTTTCCCCTTTTCAAATTTACTGATATACCAATACTCGTTCAAGAAATACGGTACCGAGCTATCATCTTCTTTAATACGTCCTTTCATTTCTTCAAAAAGCTCTTTTTGAAACTTTTCGGTAGGCTTAAGTATAGCTTTGGTGTAGGTGTTTTCGTCTTCCAAATACTGAATTACTTCTGGGTTTTCAGCATCGTTAAGCCAATAATATGGATCTATGCGGATATCCCCGTGCTTGGCTAATTTTTTTTCTTTTACTGCAGCATTGGGTGGTGTATGTGTCATATAGGTACAACTAAAAAATAAGCAACAAAAATAGGTAGCTAAAAGAACATTTGAGGTCATAATAATGTATTTTTGAATTCTAAATGTAATAAACTTTGACACAAGACCAACTTAAGAGTCTTATTGAGCGCCTGGGTGCGCTGAGGAGGTATCTTTGACGTAGATGCCAAACGCATTGAAGTATCCAATAAGGAAGAAAAAACATTGGATCCAAACTTTTGGAACGACTCCAAAGCAGCAGAGCACTATATGCGTGAACTACGCAGCGTAAAGCAGTGGATACTCGATTATGAAAAAGCAGCGCAGTTTGTCGAAGAGCTTGAAGTGCTCCACGAATTTCATAAAGCAGGTGAAGTAGATGAGGCCGAGTTACAATCGCACTGGGATGTTACTACGGCTCATTTTGAAGACTTGGAGTTTAAAAACATGCTCTCTGAGGAGGGAGATGGGCTGAGTGCAGTGCTACAAATTACCGCTGGCGCAGGTGGTACCGAAAGCTGCGATTGGGCGGCCATGCTGATGCGAATGTATCAAATGTGGGCGGACAAAAGAGGGTTTAAAGTTCGGGAGCTCAATCATCAAGAAGGCGATGTTGCGGGAATTAAATCGGTTACTTTAGAAATTGATGGCGACTTTGCTTTTGGGTGGTTAAAAGGAGAAAATGGCGTACATCGACTGGTGCGCATATCCCCTTTCGACAGCAATGCCAAACGGCATACAAGTTTTGCGTCGGTGTATGTATATCCGCTTGTGGATGATTCCATTGAAATTGAAATCAACCCTGCAGATATCGAAGTTACAACTGCTCGATCCAGCGGAGCTGGCGGACAGAATGTAAACAAAGTAGAAACCAAAGTGCAGATGGTACACAAACCATCAGGTATTCAAATTTCATGTTCAGAAACGCGTTCACAACACGACAACCGAGATCGTGCCATGCAAATGCTTCGCTCGCAATTGTATGAAATAGAACTTCAAAAACGCATGGAAGCTCGAAACGACATTGAAGCTGGTAAAATGAAAATTGAGTGGGGATCACAAATCAGAAACTACGTCTTGCATCCCTATAAACTCATAAAAGATGTAAGAACGCAACAAGAAACCGCTGCAGTAGACGACGTACTAAACGGCGATATAGATCGTTTTTTAAAAGCATTTCTAATGACACAACAACAAAATACTAGCGATAGCCCATGGGAAAAATAGATACCGTAATTTTTGATTTTGGAGGCGTTCTTATCGATTGGAATCCTGCCTATGTATACCTCAAAGAATTTAGAGGAGATGAACAAAAAATGAATCACTTTTTAGAACATATTTGTTCTTGGGAATGGAACGAAAAACAAGATGAGGGGTGCCTAATGCAAGAAGCAACCGATGAACGAGTAGCTATGTTTCCAGAGCACGAGCGTCTCATTCGGATGTATTATGGACGATGGAAAGACATGTTGGGTTATGAACACACTGAAACGGTAGAAGTGCTAAAACAACTTAAAGAAGGCGGGAAACACAAACTAGTAGGACTTACCAACTGGAGTCACGAAACTTTCCCTGTGGCATTGGAGCGTTTTGACTTTTTGTCTTGGTTTGATGGGATTATCGTATCGGGAACTGAAAAGATGAAAAAACCCGACTCACGTATTTATCAATTAACACTTGACAGGTATAATATAACAGCCGAAAATGCTGTTTTTATTGACGATAAGAAAGAAAATATCGATGCTGCAATCAAGAATGGGATACATGGAATTCATTTTACTTCTGCCGAAATGTTAACGCAAGAATTAGAGCGATTAGAAGTTATGTAACTTGTAAAAGTTTATCATTTATTCATTACTTAGCAATACTTCAACTTAAAAAAATAGTATTTTGACTTTATGTTACTCACAACAACCTAAATTTGTCATATAAAATTTCGTACATGTTTAAATCCACACTCTGTCAAATCTTTGCCTTACTTGTATTTGCTGGCTATAGCCAAGACCGTTACACACTAACAGCTACAGTAATTGACCAGAACACAAAAGACAAACTTCCATTTGCCACGCTGTCTCTGAAAAATCCTGACTCAAAAGCAATTATAGGAGGAGCTGTTTCAGACGAAAATGGTTTTGTTTCGCTAAAAAGTCCGATTGCAAACGTTCAAATACAAGTAGATTATGTTGGCTACGAAACCTTGGTTTTTGAAAAATCAAATATTTCCCGAAAAACAGCACTAGGAACGCTTGGACTTACACCAAAAGAAAATCAATTGGCAGGAATAGATTTGGTAGGTAGAAGAGCTGATGTGGAAATTAGATTAGATAAGCGGGTGTATAACGTTGGGCAAAATTTAAATGCTAAAGGAACAAATGTGTCAGATGTGTTGGATAATATTCCGTCACTTTCAATAGATATAGAAGGAAATTTAGAACTCCGTGGAAACACAAACGTTCGCATCCTCATTGACGGTAAACCTTCTGGTCTTATCGGGCTAAATGGCATAGATGCACTTGCTGATTTACCCGCCGAATCCATTGAGCGAGTTGAGGTAATAACAGCGCCCTCTGCACGCTATCAAGCCGAAGGAACTTCTGGTATTGTAAATATTATTTTAGCAAAAAACACATTAAAAGGGTTAAATGGTGTGTTAAATCTAACAGCCGGAAAATTTGATAGCTACGGTGCTAATGCGAGTTTGAATTACAAAACGGGGAAATTTAATTTTTTCACCAACTCAGGATATCGTGACAACACAAACGTAGGAGAAAACTACCAAAACAACAGCTATTCAGCGAACTCCAATTTTGACCAGTTTGTAGAAACTAGAAAATTTGATCGCAGAAGAATAGGGACAAATGTGAACGTTGGCTTTGATTATAATCTAACCGAAAAAACAAAGTTCACTCTTTCATATGTGCAAAATGAACGCGATGGAGACGATGAAACGCTTAACGATCAAAATCATTTTTTAGCTTCAATCCCTGTAACAAAATCTTTACGTTCAGAAATCGAAGAAGATTATGACCTCAACAAACAGCTTAGCTTATCGCTCACACATAAGTTCAATGAAAGTGGACACAAAATTGATATTACGCTACAGCGTGAAAACAATATTGAAAATGAATTTGCTGATTTAAGAACGCAACAATTTGTACCCCAAAATAGTTTAGGCTTATTAGAAGAAAATAATACGGAAGAAGATCAAAAGCAGTTTTTGGCACAGCTGGATTATGTATTTCCTATCGATAAAAACACACAGTTTGAAGCTGGATATCGCACTACAAATGAAAAGCAAAATTCTGGATTTGTGGTACAACAGGAAGATGTAGATGGCGTCATGGTTATTGACGATTATTTAACAAACTACCTCGACTTTAAGCAAGAAGTTCATGCCTTATACACCCAGTTTGGTAAAAAATGGGGTGCTTTTTCTTTACTTTCGGGTCTTAGATACGAACATACATCTTTGGCAGTAGTGCAAAAAACCACTAACGAAGATGGCAACAGCAGTTTTGGAGATTTCTTTCCAACACTAAATTTAGGAATTGAACTTTCTGAGACGGCAAATATCACTATTGGCTACAATCGCCGTATCTCTAGGCCGCGCTCACGCGAATTAAATCCGTTTCAATCGCGTTCAAGCGAAACCAGTTTTTTTCAAGGCAACCCTTATGTGAAACCAAGCTACAGCAACGGCTTTGACATTGGATATTTAAAACAACTTAAAAAAATTACAATCAATAGTTCCGTTTATTTCAGAAGAACAGATAGGCCTATCAGTCGTATATCAATAGAAACTGGTGATTTCGCAACAGTAAATGGCGAGGTTATACCTGTAATCAAACGTTTTCCTGTTAACCTTGGTCGCACAGATCAATTGGGAATTGAAGCGAACAGTTCGGTGCGCTGGTCAACAAAATGGCGATCAAACCTTAGTTTTAACCTTTTCAGAAGAGTTGAAACAGGCACATATGAAGACGATTCATTTAATAATGAAAATGAAAGTTGGACTGGAAATTTGAGAAATAACCTAACACTTTTAGGAAACATTAATACGCAAATTAATATGTTTTTTAGAGGGGCTTCACGATCGGCTTTCGGAAAACGGAAATCTTTTGGAGGGGTAAACCTTGGTCTTAGTAAAGACTTATTTAAGGAGAACGCAACGCTTAACCTAAACTTCTCTGATGTGTTTAACTCGCAAATTTTCAGGTGGGAAAGCTTCACAGAAAACATCATTACAAATGGTAAGTATCAACGAAGGAAACCATTTTATAAAGTAACGTTTACGTACCGATTTAGGCAAGACAAAGAACGTCAACGCAGAGGCGGCGGTGACGACTATGGCGACGGAGGCGGATATGAACTCTAATTAGCTTTTTGACTTTTCACGCTTTTCCTTAAGCCATTGCATCAAATTTCCTGTTAACCAAAACGGAACAACAAAAGTTATAAGGAAAATCATCAGCCAAAAACCAATAGTAAGGATGGTCAAAAATGCTAGGAAGCCGAGATATTGATCAAATTCAATCATGGTCGAAGTTTTGACAAAGGTACATATTGGTTCTTTACCTTACAACAAAAGAAATGCATATGCTTTTGTATTTTTGCACAAAATAACCACATGAAATTTAGGGAAGAAAAAGACACCATGGGTGTTGTACAGGTACCAGCAGACAAATATTGGGGTGCACAAACAGAACGCTCACGGAATAACTTTAAAATTGGTCCAGCAGGCTCAATGCCACTCGACATTGTGTATGGCTTTGCTGTGCTCAAAAAAGCAGCCGCATATACAAATGCTGAGCTTGGAGCATTAGACACAAACAAACGGGACTTAATTGCCAAAGTATGTGATGAAATTCTAACCGGTACCCTAGACGATCAATTTCCACTAGTCACGTGGCAAACGGGCTCTGGTACGCAATCCAACATGAACGTTAACGAAGTCATTGCCAACCGCGCGCATGTACTTGAAGGAAACACGCTTGGCGAAGGTGAAAAAACGCTAAAGCCTAACGACGATGTGAATAAATCACAATCATCGAACGACACCTTCCCCACGGGTATGCATATTGCTGTTTACAAAAAAATTATAGAGACAACACTTCCCGGTGTGCGCCAACTTCGCGATACACTGAACCAAAAAGCTGCTGATTTTGATACGATTATCAAAATTGGACGCACGCACTTTATGGATGCTACCCCACTTAGTTTGGGGCAAGAATTTTCGGGCTACGTAGCTCAACTAAATCATGGCATTAAGGCGTTGGAAAACAGCCTGCCGCATTTGTCTCAGTTAGCACTTGGCGGAACAGCTGTTGGAACAGGAATCAATACACCAAAAGGCTACGCTGAAAAAGTTGCTGCTTACATTGCAGACTTTACAGGACTTCCTTTTGTATCGGCGGAAAATAAATTTGAAGCCTTAGCGGCTCACGATGCATTGGTAGAAACTCATGGGGCATTACGTCAATTGGCAGTGTCTTTATTTAAAATTGGAAATGATATTCGCATGATGGCAAGTGGTCCACGTTCGGGAATTGGAGAACTCATTATTCCTGCCAATGAACCGGGAAGTTCCATAATGCCTGGAAAGGTAAATCCAACGCAGTGTGAGGCACTTACCATGGTTTGTGCACAAGTCATGGGCAACGATGCTGCAGTAGCTTTTGCAGGATCTCAAGGGCATTTTGAGCTCAATGTTTACAAGCCTGTTATGGCTGCTAATGTATTAGAGTCGGCACAATTGCTTGGAGACGCCTGTGTAAGTTTTGACGGAAACTGTGCGCAAGGCATCACGCCAAATTTGGAAACCATCAATCAATTACTGAACAATTCACTGATGTTGGTAACAGCACTTAATACCAAAATTGGGTATTACAAAGCTGCTGAAATTGCCAACTTAGCACATGAAAAAAAGTTGACGCTTAAAGAAGCTGCTGTAAAAACCGGCTACTTAACTGCAGATGAGTTTGATGCTTGGGTGAAACCCGAAGATATGATTGGGCGCTAGTAAATGGATTTTAAAATTATGATGCGGCTTCAACTGTAGGCGAACCTACTAAACGAGCAGCATAATTTTTCCACTTATATTTTTTAGCATAAACTAAAAACAAAACGGCGTAAATTAGTAAAGGCCCAATAATATAAGCCGTTACATTCGGCTCGGACATATCTATAAAAAGCGAATCGGTTTGAAAAATCGTCCAGTCTGAAGTTAAAAACAATGACAAAAAGAGGTTGTTACCAGCGTGAAAACCCAACGCTAACTCCAATCCCTCGTCCATTAATGTAATCGCACCAAGAAAAAATCCGGTAGCCAAATACGTGATTAAAATAATATCGCCAAGCTTATCAACTTCTGGGTTAGCAAAATGCAGCAACCCAAATAAAGTGGACGTAATTATAAACGGCAGCAGGCGCATTGGAAAAATTCGTCCCAATCCTTGCATGAGGTATCCTCTAAAAAAAAGCTCTTCGGCACTCGTTTGTAAGGGAACCATCACCACACTTATAAGGACCAACATGGCAAATGATTTGGGTTTAAAATTCCACTGAACCGATTCAGGATCAATAAAATAGCCCACAATAAGCATTACAATAAAAGACAACGCTACCGCTCCAAAACTAAAGCGTATGCGTTTCCAGTCTACTTTTGCACGTGATGTTATAAGCTCACGCAACGATAGTTTATGAAGCAATTTGGTAATCAATAGAATTGCGACAAAAGCAAGTGCAAATGGCAAAAGAAGTAAAAAAAGAGTGATGTTTGAGGGGAGTACCTGCATTTGCTCCACCATACTGAGTTGGGTAGCTTCGGCGCCGCGCTCAGCTGCAAGAGCCATTCCAAATGGAAAATTTCCCATGAGAATAACTACACCCAAAATAAAAACCCCAACAACGTAAAGACCAAACGTATTGGTTTGTTTACGTACTTGCTCGATATACATATTCTAATTTTTTAGAAATGTACAACATCTATTTTTTCTTGGGAAGAATAAGTGTCGTCAACTTACAGGATGAAACAAGTTTGTTGGCATCATCAGTAATTTGAATAGACCAATGTTGCATTGTTTTACCTTTGTGTATAGCAGTAGCTTTAGCATGCACAAATCCATCTCGGACGCCTCTGACATGATTCGCAGAAACTTCGATACCGCGCATTATTACATCGTCAGTTTTACAAAAAATGGCACAAGCCGCACTGCCCACCGTTTCGGCTAACGCAGCTGTAGCGCCGCCGTGCAATACGCCGTCTACTTGATGTACAGCAGAAGTTACAGGCATTTTGGCAACCAAATAATCGTCGCCAAGTTCTACAAAAGTAACGCCTAGTGTAGCAACTAGGGTGTTGGCACAACGCGCTTGCAACTGGTCTAAAATGGCTTGCTTATCCATAAAAATAGATGCGCCCCGCTATGCGGGGCGCAATAAATTGTAGTTATTTTACTTCTTCAAAGTCTACGTCTTCCACATCATCATCATTAGATGAAGAAGATGCATCAGCGTCATCTGCTGGAGGAGCTTGCCCGCCTGCTTCTTGCTGTGCTTTATACATTTCTTCAGAAGCTTCTTTCCATGCTTCATTGATGTTGTCTAACGCAGGTTTTATCGCCTCTAAATCTTTGGACTCAAGGGCTTTTTTAAGTGCCTCAAGTGCCGTTTCGATAGGTGCTTTTTTATCTGCAGAAAGCTTATCGCCAAACTCTTTCAATTGCTTTTCTGTTTGGAAAATCATTTGATCAGCATTGTTTAACACATCTGCTTCCTCTTTAGCTTGTTTGTC
>CATIMP010000109.1 GCA_949528465.1 Bacteroidota bacterium
AATCTCCCTTGTCACGCGCCTCGCCAATTGCTTGTGACGCGCGCGGTCGTTCTACATCTTTTAGATGATTAAGCTCTTCCCTTAATTTTTTTAGCCCTTCGGCTGTGTAATATGATACTTTACTCATGGGGTATTATTAAAAAATCCCTTATTTTTAAGGGATGAATGCAAATATACAATTTTCCTTTTTCTTGCGTTTTATACACATGAAATATATTGTTTCCGTCATTTTTTTTGGTTTATTAGGCTGTACTGAAAACAGCGTGAAACGCAATCCATTCTTATTCGAAACTCGCTTTGACCAAAGCATAAATTTGGCACTTCCTGCTTTTGACAACCTAAACTATCAAGGGGGAAGCTTGTATTGGGGAAATGGCGGTATCAAAGGATTGTTGTTATTTAATCTCTCTGGAACGATTATGGCGTGGGAAGCAAGTTGTCCCAACCATGCGCCAAGTAGCTGCTCTACGGTTCAAATTTCTGGAGTTACAGCCTCTTGCCCTTGCGAAGATATTCAGTATAGTTTGGCTACAGGTCAACCCCTTACGGAAGGAGCAACCTATAGCCTATTGTTTTATAAGGTGCAGCAAAATGGAACTGCGGTGCGGATTTATAATTAGAACCGTAGCGTAAGCCCTGCCATTACGTGGCGTCCTGCTTGCGGATAATAACCCACACCTTCTATGGTTGTGATTGCCGATGGCGAACTCCAGTCGTCGTCATAGGTATAGAAATATCCGTTTGAACTAAATACTTCGTCAAAAACGTTATAAACATGAATGTTTACGTCTAATCGAGGTGCATTTTCGTTGTTTAAGATAACTGCCTGAAATTGTATGTCTTGGATGGTATAGCTATCCAGTTTAGAGAGTTCAGCATCTATATTCCCCATGTATTGCTCACCAACAAATTTACTCACAAGAGAAATAGACCATCTATCGCGTGCATATGTCAACTGATCAGAAGCAATTAAGGATGGAGAGTAGGACAAATGCGTATCGCCTAAGGCTTGTAAAGCACCATCGCGTTCAAAATATTTATCCTTATTTCGGTTTTTACTCCAAGATACATTGGCTTGCCAATTCCAATGGGGCGCAAATGCCCAACCAGCATCTATTTCAATACCCCTTCTGAAGCTATCACCCGAATTTTGACGAATCGGAGCGCCAACATCATCAAGAGCTCCCGTTAGTACCAACTGGTTTTTATAATCCATATAGTACAAGTTTGCATTTACATATGCCGCTTCTGTTTTCCAGCGCCATCCCAATTCAAAATCATTTAATTCCTCAGGAACGGGATTGCCGTTTTCGTAGTCTGTACGGTTGGGCTCTTTGTGTGCCTTGGCATAAGACGCATAGAGCTGATGTGCGGGATTGGGTTGATACACAACCCCTGCTTTAGGGTTAAAAAAAGTGTGTGCATCATTAACAGTAAATACGTCAGGACCAGCAACTTCCCCTGCTACCGAATAATCAATCCAGCGAACTTGTGCATCGGCATAAAGATTCCAGTTGTCGTTCAAAGAAAGATCCCATTTGGCAAAAACATTACCATCTTTTTTCTTTCCTCGGTTTTAATAAAAACGATGTTTTGGGTTTATGTTGGCAGTAGAC
>CATIMP010000110.1 GCA_949528465.1 Bacteroidota bacterium
GCCTAATGCTTCTGCATTTAGCTTAGATGTAGCTAACCTAAACAAAGGGCTTTACCTTGTTTCACTAAAAGCTGGTGACCAAGAACTAACAACCAAGTTAGTGAAGTAAGTACACAACCACGTTTACTAACTATCATAAACCCCGCCAAATTGCGGGGTTTTTTTATGCCCAAAACCAAAGCCAAATTGCCTTTTTCAAAAATTATGGATAATTTAAATAAATCAGTTGTTTTTTTTCTTTATTAATATTTAAATAATTTTATAGCCTTTTTATTGTAAATGTATAGATTTTGTATAGGTTTTAATTGGAATATCATAATTCAAAAGTGCCTACATTGCTGACATAATAATTTAAAACCTATTTATCATGAAATATATTTTTACTTTTTTAATTGCACTTTGCGCTACTGTTGCTTTTGGGCAAACCGAAACTATTGACTTTGAAACTGCTGGTGTTGGTGCAGATTGGACATGGACAGCAGCTGATGTAAATCCAACTTTCACAGTTAAAGCTAATCCCCACAAAACAGGAATAAATACCTCAGACAAAGTGGTAGAATTTATTGCCAAGACAACTGATAATAACTGGACGCTAGCGCACTCTGAAGGTATCGGAGAGTTTACTTTTGATGCGACAAACAATTCTGTTAAAATTAAAGTATATAAACCTACCATTTCAGATGTAGCCATTAAGTTTGAGGGCACAAGTACTGCCAAAGAGGTTAAAGTACCTAACACGGTTACAAACCAATGGGAAGAGTTAACTTTTGACTTTTCTTCAGTTAATGGTAATACATATAATAAAATTGTTATCATTCCGGATTTTGTAGCACCTTATAGTACAGGAAAAGATCGTGCAACAGACAATACACTATACTTTGATGATATTATAGCACCTAAAGGAGTAACAACAACAGACCCTGCTCCTTCTGACGCGCCTGCAACACCTTCTGAAGCCGCAGCAGATGTAATTTCTATATTTAGCGATGCTTATACTGATGTAGCTGCAACATGGAATCCAAATTGGGGTCAATCAACAACAGTTACAGATGAAGTAATTGCATCAAATAATGTAAAAAAATATAAAAGTTTTAATTTTTCAGGTATTGAGCCTAGCGCAACAATAGACGTGAATAGTCATAGTTCTATCAAATTAGACTATTGGACTGCAGATGCTGCCACTATAAAAGTGAAACTTAGAGATTATGGTGCAGACAATGCTTATGACGGCGGAGATGATATAGAGCATGAAATTACTCATACTGTATCTACCACCTCAGCTTGGCAAACATTACAAATTAATTTGGCAGACTTTAGCACACTGACAGCTAAGAACATTGGTCAAATTATATTAACAGCTTCAACTTCTGGAGGAGGGAATTCACTAGTCTATTTTGATAATATTTATTTTTCAAAAGCCACATTAGGTGTCGCAGGATTAAGCAAAAATGGTATTTCCATCTACCCCAACCCTTTTGCCAATCACATTGAAATTGAGGCCGCACATGCGGTAAACCAAGTGCGTGTATTTAACATTACGGGGCAAGAAGTTTTACGTGCCGCGCCACATGCAGCTACCTTTAGGCTAGACACCAAAAATCTTAGCAAAGGCGTGTATTTGTTGTCATTGGAGTCTAATGGAAAAAGTACCACGGCAAAAATGGTAAAGTAGCTTAACCGCTATATGTTCCTTGTCTTTAAGGCAAGTTTGTTATGTATCCGAAGTGTTCATTCGGACAATTTAACCGAGAAAACCCTTTCGCTTTTGCGAGGGGGTTTTTATTTACACCAACTTCTGCTGCGCCTTTCTAAAATTATCTATAGCCACAAAGTAGTCGGGGTCTTCCAGTACGTTAACATCACAAATTTTTTCAGCTTTCTTAATCAGCTTTACACAGTCAGACGACAAGTGGCGTAAGTGAATGTTTTTGCCGTTTTTCAAATACCGCTCGGTGAGTTTATTGACACATTCTATCGCAGATTGGTCTACAATACGGGATTCTTTAAAATCAATAATCACCTCATCGGGGTCGTCTTGAACATCAAACTTACTGGTAAACAATTCAATTGAACCAAAAAACAAGGGCCCGTAAATTTCGTAATGCTTTACGCCATGTTCGTCAATATGTTTACGTGCACGGATGCGCTTCGCATTTTCCCATGCAAACACCAGTGAAGAAACCACCACACCCGCCAACACGGCAATCGCCAAATCAAATAGTACGGTAAGCCCCGTAACCAGCACAATCACAATAATATCTGCCTTAGGCACTTTATTCCAAATGCGGAAAGTACTCCATGCAAAAGTGCCAATAACCACCATAAACATCACCCCTACCAAGGCCGAAATAGGAACCTGTTCAATGTAGTTCGCGCCAAATAAAATAAAGCCCAATAACGCCAACGCAGCCGTAATCCCAGAGAGGCGTCCACGCCCTCCAGATTTGATATTTATAATACTTTGTCCAATCATGGCGCAACCGCCCATTCCGCCAAAAAAGCCGTTTACAATATTCCCCAATCCTTGTGCAGCGCATTCGCGATTTCCGCTACCGTGTGAGTCGGTAAGTTCGTCAATAAGGTTTAGCGTCATCAGAGATTCAATCAATCCGATAGCTGCCAAAATACATGCGTAAGGAAGTATAAACAGTAGGTTTGCATAGGAAACTTCCACAAAAGGAACATTAAAACTTGGGAAGCCCGCCTGAATACCGGTGCCGCCATTTACCACTACAAAAGAGCGTACCGTTTCGGTTTCCAAACCGCCAAAAATGACCAAAACCGATACCACCACAATAGCTGTAAGTGCCGCAGGGACTTTTTTAGTAATATACGGTAAGCCAACCATGATACCCATGGTCAACCCAACAAGCACTATCATGGTGAAAAGTGATGTACCAGACAACCATTCGCCTTGACTTTTAAACATCCCCAACTGCGACAAGAAAATAACAATCGCTAAGCCGTTAACAAAGCCCATCATTACCGAATGTGGGATCATACGCACAAATTTCCCCAAACGCAACACGCCCGCAGCTACTTGAATTAAGCCTGCTAAAATGAGGGTTACAAACAAAAATTGGAGTCCAGCGGTATCGTTACCGCCAATCGCATTTCCTTCGCTAACCAAATGCACCATAACGACTGCCATTGCACCCGTTGCACCGGAAATCATGCCTGGTCTGCCACCAAAAATTGAGGTGATAAGTCCCATCATAAAAGCGCCATAGAGTCCCACTACCGGAGAAACACCTGCTACAAAAGCAAAAGCAACCGCCTCTGGCACAAGTGCTAAAGCTACCGTTAGTCCAGA
>CATIMP010000111.1 GCA_949528465.1 Bacteroidota bacterium
ACGGGCATTTGTAATTGCTCCTGTGATTTTACCTCTATTTCGAATGATTCCCTTGTTGAGAAGAAGTTTTTCTACGTCATAATCTGTTAGTTGTGCCACACGATGAAGGTCAAAATCGTAAAAGGCCTCACGAAAATGTTCGCGCTTTTTGAGAATTGCCCACCAAGATAATCCTGCTTGAAAGGTTTCAAGTAAAAGGGCTTCAAAGAGTTTGTGGTCGTCAAAAATGGGAACGCCCCATTCCTCATCATGATAGGCGATATAGGTAGGATTTGCCAAACACCAATCGCAACGAAAAGGTTCCATGGTTACGATTTTTCCTCTAAATTATGTAAAAATGCATCAAGTGTTAAGCTATCTTCGATCGTATAGTCCCCAATGGCAGTTCTGCGCAACGAGACCAAGTGTGCCCCGCAGTTAAGCGTTTGTCCAAAATCGTGCGCTAAAGAACGAATATAAGTCCCTTTGCTACAAGACACTAAAAAGTCTATGTCTGGAAGGTTGATGCTGGGTAGTTCAAAAGACGTAATTGTGACTTCTCGCGATGGAATTTCTATGGTTTCTGCTGCTCGCGCGATGGTATAAAGACGTTTTCCATCTTTTTTTATGGCGGAGTGCAGCGGAGGTTTTTGTTGAATTTCCCCCAAAAAAGTATCTCTTGTTTTGACTAATAAATCAGGCGAAATATGATCAAAAGGCTTTGGGTTACTCACTGCGGTTTCCAAATCGTAGGAAGGCGTTGTTGCGCCCAATCGAAAGGTGCCCGAGTAAGATTTATGCATTCCCATAAATTGTTCAATCTGTTTGGTCATTTTACCTGTGCAGATTAGCATCAACCCTGTGGCAAGTGGATCTAAAGTACCAGCATGACCCACTTTTATTTTTTTGATTCCGTAGGTTTTACGAATGGCCCACCTAATCTTATTTACCAATTGAAAAGATGTCCATTCAAGTGGCTTGTCAATGAGTAGGAGTTGTCCCTCTAGAAATGCGTCTTTAGAAAAGTTTATATCCATGCAACAATAGATGCGATAATCCCAACAACTAAACAATAGGCTGCAAAATAGCTCAGTTTACTTTTTTTCACGATGCTAATCATCCACGTACACGCCAAAATACCAGAAAGCAAAGCAGCTATAAAACCCGTAAATAGTGGCAGTGCTTCAATCGTCCCAAAAACAGCTTCGTCATTGTCTAACAAGGTTTTTGCCATGCTCCCCAAAATGAGCGGAATTACCATCAAAAACGAAAAGCGAGCAGCCTCGGGTCGTGTTGCTCCAATAAGTAATGCCGTGGCAATCGTAGCTCCACTTCTCGAAATACCTGGCAGTATGGCTATGGCTTGTGCCAATCCAATCAGTAGCGCAAATGTGTAGGAGAAAGAACGTTCTTTTGTTATGGTTCGGTCAGTGAAAAACAGGAGAAGCGCGGTAATACATAACATTGCGCCAACGAGTGCCAAATTAGACCCAAAAAACGCTGTAATCTCTTCTTCAAAAA
>CATIMP010000112.1 GCA_949528465.1 Bacteroidota bacterium
AATAATTTGTCAATGGTGATGACAAGTGTGCGACATTTTAAACATTAATTCGTAATATTACGTACCAAATTTTTTCCTATGGGATTTTTTGATTTTTTAACAGAGGAAATTGCGATTGATTTAGGCACCGCAAACACACTCATTATTCATAATGAGAAGGTTGTGGTAGACAGTCCATCCATTGTGGCTATGAATCAAACTACTAAAAAAATTATTGCCGTTGGTCAGGAAGCCAACCAAATGCAAGGAAAAACCCACGAAAACATCAAAACCATACGTCCTTTAAAAGATGGTGTTATCGCAGATTTTAATGCATCTGAGCAAATGATAAGCATGTTCATTAAGAACATTCCTTCGTTAAAAAAACGCTTTTTCACCCCGTCGCTTCGTATGGTTATCTGTATTCCTTCGGGGATTACTGAAGTAGAGATGCGTGCAGTTCGCGAGTCGGCGGAACGCGTAAACGGAAAAGAGGTTTACCTGATTCACGAGCCCATGGCTGCTGCTATTGGAATCGGTGTTGACATCATGCAACCTAAAGGAAACATGATTATCGACATAGGTGGTGGTACAACCGAAATTGCGGTTATTGCCCTATCGGGAATTGTATGTGATAAATCTGTGAAAATTGCAGGAGATGTATTTACCAATGACATCATTTATTACATGCGTACGCAACACAATTTATATATTGGCGAACGCACCGCAGAACGCGTTAAAATTGCAATTGGTTCTGCCACAGAAGAATTAGAAAATCCACCAGACGACATGTCTGTTCAAGGGCGTGATTTACTTACGGGTAAGCCAAAAGAAATTATGATTTCATACCGCGAGATTCATAAGGCGCTTGACAAGTCTATCATTCGGATTGAAGATTCTGTTATGGAAACACTATCGCAAACCCCTCCCGAACTTGCAGCCGATATTTACAATACTGGCGTTTACTTAGCCGGTGGCGGTTCCATGCTTCGAGGTTTGGACAAGCGATTGTCACAAAAAACAGAGCTTCCGATTTTTATTGCCGAAGACCCGCTTAGAGCTGTCGTTCGCGGAACAGGTTCAGTTCTCAAAAACATTGAGCGTTATAAGTCTGTCTTGATAAAATAGATAGCTCATGCGAAAACTTCTGAACAGCATATTGCGCAACGGAACGCTATTGTTGTTCATACTACTATTTGGAATATCCTACAGCTTAACCACAAAAAATCAGAGTTTCCAAAAAAGTTCATTTTTGGCATTTAACAACTCCGTTTCAGCCCCTTTTTTAGAAGCACGCCATCATTTTTTTTCGTTCGTAAAAAGACAATTACACAACGAGCAACTCATTGCTGAAAACCAATACCTGCTGTCGCAGGTCATAACAAAAAACAACCAAGCTTTCTTGTTGGATTCGATTCCTTTTGAAGTGATTCCAGCTCAAATCATTCGAAATAGCATCCATCTAAATCACAATTATTTGACACTTAACATGGGCGAAAATAGCGGTGTCAAAAAAGAAATGGGTGTAATAACAGCAACAGGTGTTGTTGGTGTTGTAAACAACACCAACGCACATACCAGTGGTGTGATTTCTTTGTTAAATAAGTCGTTGCTTGTAAATGCCAAACTCAAAAAGAGCAATCACTTTGGAAGTTTATATTGGGACGGCTATGAACCAAATAGCGTGATTTTATCCGACGTTCCCTTAGCAGCAAAAGTTGTAGTTGGCGATACGATTGTGACGGGTGGTATGTCAGCTATTTTCCCAGCCGAAATTCCACTTGGCGTAGTTGCTGATGCATCTGTTCCAATAAACGATAACTATTACACATTGCGCGTTTCGCTTTTTCAAGACATGACAAATCTAAACCAGGTGTATGTGGTTAATTTCCCTGCAGCTGCCATTATTAAAGAGATGATAAACGAGAATGAATAGGTTACCTAAGTTGATAGTTTGGTTTTTGACGTTGCTGTTTGTACAAGCATTCGTGTTTGATTCTATGCTATTAGGCACTCCGTTTGTGCCTTTTATATATGTGCTCCTACTTATACTTTTACCAAACGATTTGGCGTCTTGGGCAGTACTACTAACTGGTTTTTTTATAGGGTTAAGCATTGATTTTATATATGTCTCAGGCGGCGTTCATACTACTGCGTGTATCATTATTTCATACGCGCGCCCCCTGTTTATAAGAGCGGTATATAGCGATACGATTAGCCTGCAAAATCTAAAAATTGAGCAAGAGTCTTTTGGTGAATTATTTCGATACACGGCTTTTGTGATTTTAGTGCATCACTTCTTTGTTTTTGTTTTTGTGGCAGGGTCTACCGAACGAATTGGTTGGCTTTTAAACGCTTGGCTCACCAACAGTCTCATCACCATTTTAGCAAGTGCTTTTATTCTTGTCCTAACGCAAAGTATTAGGAAATGAGAACTCGATTTTTTCCCATACTTGTTGGTTTTTGTGGCTTAGTGATGCTGTTTCGATTGTTTTCATTGCAAATCTTATCAGATGAGTACGGCGATTTATCGTTAAAAAACTCAGTTTTAAAGCAATATGTATACCCGGAGCGTGGATATATATTTGACCGAAATGGAAAACTATTGGTTTCCAACCAGCCTATGTATGACCTTATGGTTGTGCCAAAAAATCTAAAGACGTTCGACACCGTAGACCTTTGTACAATGCTTCGTCTTTCAAAGCAAGAACTCGATATTAAAATTGCCAAAGCCAAGCGCTATTCCGTGCGCGCACCTTCGGTATTATTGGGTCAAATTTCAAAACAAGACTACGCCACATTACAAGAAAAAATGTGGAAGTTCCCAGGAATGTATATTCAACGTAAATCGGTTAGGGCTTATCAAACCGATGTAGCGTCAAATATTTTGGGCTATATCAGCGAAGTAAATTACTTTGATATGGAAACCAATCCGTATTACAAACAGGGCGAGCTTATTGGCAGACAAGGCATTGAAAAAACCTATGAAAAAATACTTCGTGGAAAGAAAGGAGTTACTTACTTACAACGCGATAAATTTAGCAGGGTAATTGGACCATATAAAGAACAAAACCTAGACACACTACCAACTCCAGCACAAGATATTACGCTTTCTATCGATGTTGATTTACAAGAATATGGCACTAAACTTTTAGCCAATAAACGCGGTGGAATTTTGGCTATTGAACCAAGTACAGGTGAAATTTTAATGAGTGTAAGCACGCCCACTTATGCGCCAAATTTACTTGTTGGCAGAGAACGTTCTGCAAATTTTAACATCCTAAAACAAGATACGCTCAATCGCTTTTTGTTTGATCGCTCGCTTCAAGGGCAGTACCCACCTGGTTCTCCTTTTAAGGTTCTCAATGCGCTAGTTGCGCTTGAAGAAGGGGTCATAACTCCAAAAGCTACTTTTACCTGTTACAGCGGTCACTTTTATGCTCGAAATCAATTTATGGAGTGTAAATGTAAGCCTGGATCAAAAAATAATCTTGATCGCGGAATTCATAATTCCTGTAACACCTATTTTTCGAATGTGTACAGGCGCATTATTGACAAAGACAATAATGCGCCTGAAGGCATGAATACCTGGCACGACCATCTTAGAAGTTTTGGGCTTGGCAACTATTTGGGTTACGACCATCCTGTGGGGCAATCGGGCTATGTGCCAAATGCAAATTTTTATAATTTATGGTATCCAAATCAGCGTTGGCGTGGTGCTACAACAGTATCAAATGCCATTGGTCAAGGCGAAATATTAATGACCCCAATCCAATTAGCAAATGTGGCAGCAACCATTGCTAATCGAGGCTTTTTCTATACCCCACATTTTGTCAAAGGAATTCAAGGTGATTTTATTGCGCCGAAATACAAGACTAAACGATATACTACTATTTCTGATGAGCACTTTAAACCAGTTGTAGAGGGCATGGCAAATGTGGTGAAAAAAGGGACTGCACGTATCGCAGCAATCAGAGGAGTTGAAGTTTGTGGGAAAACAGGAACTATTGAGAATTTCACTAAAATTAATGGCGTTAGAACACAACTTACAGACCACTCCATGTTTATTGCGTTTGCGCCGAAGGAAAATCCAAAAATTGCCATTGCTGTAATTGTTGAAAACGGATATTGGGGTGGACGATGGGCCGCGCCTATTGCAAGCTTGGTCATTGAAAAATACCTTAAAGGCGAGGTGAAACGCACATGGCTTGAAAAACGCATGATAAACGGCAGTTTGGAAGCAGAATACGCCAAAGTAACCAGTAACGAACCCTTCGAAATAAATGAATAAACTCGCACGTTTTGATTGGCTTACTTTGCTGCTTTATATTGTTTTGGTTGGCATAGGATTTATTAATATATACTCAGCACTGTATAATGCGAATGATAATTCCATTGCGCTTAGTTATATGGAAAAGCAGGTGTTTTCATTTGGTTTAGGGGTCGCACTCATTTTGATTATTCAATTTTTTGACACCAGATTTTTTGAGCGTTACGCAAGTATATTATACTTGTTTTCAATTTTTAGTTTACTTGGACTTTGGGTATTCGGAACAGAAGTATCAGGTGCACAATCGTGGTACAGTATTGGAGGGTTTAGTTTACAACCATCAGAATTTGCAAAAGTAGCAGTCGCCTTAGCACTTGCAAAACACTTAGGAGATTTTAATACACAAATAGAGCGAAAAAAAGATTATATCGGAGCTTTTATCTTACTAGGTGTTCCAGGAATTCTCACACTTTTACAACCCGACGCAGGCACCGCACTTGTATTGTTTGGTTTCTTCTTTGTGCTTCATGCTGAAGGGCTTCCTTCGTTTTTTCTCATAGGGCTTGTGAGCTTCTTTGTGTTGTTTATTTTGACATTAGTAGTAGGCGTATATTGGGCGCTGACTACAGTTATTCTATTAGGGGTTGTGTATATCGCACTTCAAACCAAAAGAAAACGTAAAAAAGCTGTTTTTCCTGCCTTTGTTGCGATGCTCTTTTTTGGTGGATTCACCTACGCATCATCATATATTTTTGAAGAAATTTTTGAACAACGCCATCGTGATAGATTTAATATCTTATTGGGAAAAGAAGTAGACAGTCAAGGAATTGGATACAATATTAATCAATCGGAAATTGCCATTGGATCTGGTCGGTTTTCAGGAAAAGGATTTTTGGAAGGAACACAAACAAAAGGCGGCTTTGTTCCCGAACAACAAACCGACTATATCTTTACTACAGTTGGTGAAGAGTGGGGGTTTGTTGGATCGTTTGCTGTACTTGTGCTTTTTATTGGGCTCATACTTCGGATTGTTCGGCTCGCTTATAAACAAAAGACAACTTTTACACGAGTTTATTGTCTTGGTTTTGCCTGTACTTTATTTATTCACGTTGCTATTAACCTAGGCATGGTAGTAGGCCTTGTTCCCACGATTGGAATTCCCTTACCTTTAATGAGTTACGGCGGATCTAGCCTGCTCGCGTTTAGTATTTTCTTGGGGATTTATTTACGCATTACCTACCAACGCAT
>CATIMP010000113.1 GCA_949528465.1 Bacteroidota bacterium
GTTCATTGTTCCGGCTTCTTCAATCTGCTCGTGCGTAGCGGCATCGGTCCAAATAATTTGTTGATAGCCTTCAGCTTTAGCAAGTTGTGTAGGATAAAACTGCCCGCCGTAGTTTCCTGCTGCTTTGGCGTAGCCAGTCCCCCCTTGTGGAGCACGACTGTAATGGTCTGCAATTTTTACGCGAACATCACCACCATAGTAACTTGCTACAGGAGCACAAATAATCATAAACCGGTATTCCCCAGCTGCAGAGGCTTGAACGCCTGCTTCTGAAGCAAATACAAATGGTCGAACATAAAGTGATTTTCCTGCACCAGCTTTTACCCACTCTTTGTCGATGGAGATTAGTTTTTTCATCCCTCCCAAAAAGAGTTCTTCGGGGAAAGTAGGAATCGCTAAACGTTCCGCAGATTTGTTAATGCGTTTGGCATTTTGATCTGGACGGAATAACCATACTCCACCCTTATCATCTTTAAATGCTTTCATTCCTTCAAATACTGCTTGGCCGTAATGTAAAACACTAGCAGCCGGAGAAATTTGCATGGGAGCATAAGGGACAATTTGGGGTGTTTCCCATTTGCCGTCCTTGTAATCACAGACAAACATATGATCTGTAAAGGTTGAACCAAAATTCAAATGATCAAAATCAACAGCGTCTATTGAGGATGTAGACGTAGTTGTGATGTTTATGAGTTGTTCCATAGAACAAAAGTAGGAAAATCTTGAATGTACACACCATCTGATGTACATTTACAAAAAAAAAGAATGCGAATTTTAATTTCGGGTGCTAGTGGGCTTGTGGGAAAGGCTCTTATGCCCATTCTTGAACAAGCAGGTCATCATGTTTCTGTACTTACTACACGTACCAACTCTGCAGCTTTCGCATCAGATACAGCGGTTTTTCATTGGAATCCTGAAAAGGGTATTTTAGATAGCAACGCGCTAAACGACATCGATGTAATTATAAGCTTGGCAGGAGCTAAAATTGCCCAACGCTGGACTTCAAAATCAACGAAATCTATTCTTGAAAGTAGAGTTTTAGGAACCCGCCTTTTGGTTAACGCATTAAGAATAAACCAAAAACATCGCGTTGCACATTTCATTTCAGCGTCTGCAATTGGGATTTACCCATCCAGTTTTACAAATAGATATACTGAATCAAACACCGATGTTGCAAAAAGTTTTCCCGCTGAGGTTGTTCGTGCTTGGGAAGCCGAAGTAGATAAAGCAAACGATATTGTTGCCCATGTGAGCAAAATTCGAATAGGTTTGGTGCTTGCGCGAGAAGGCGGCGCGTTGTTGCCATTGGCCATTCCTACTTCTTTGGGATTGGGCGCATGGTTTGGAAGCGGAAAGCAATGGCAGTCATGGATACACATTCGAGATTTGGTTCATTTATTCGCTTTTTCACTACAGCATCCTGGAACATATAATGGAGTTTCGCCTCACCCAGTTTCACAAAAAACCTTGGTAAAAGCGATTGCCAAAATTTACCGTGTTCCGCAGTGGTTGCCGGGTGCACCAAAGCGTGTAATCAAAACAATTATGGGCGACATGGGAGAAGTGCTATTTGACAGCATTCATGCTTCAAGCGCAACTGTAGAAAATCAAGGATTTATATTTAAATATCCATTACTTGAGGATGCGCTTAACGATTTGCTTCCATTGCGCAGAAAAAAGTAGTGTCATTTTGACATAATATATGTTTTGGCAGTACTTTTGCCAAATAGTTAAAAACAAGTTATGGCTGCCAAAAAAGCTAAAAAAGAAGTTGAAGAAGAAGTAGTTCATGAAACTGATACTGCAAAAGAAGAAGTTGAAAAAGACCCTTTAGCAGATGCTCAATCTGCCTTAGAGGATGAAAAAAACAAATTTCTTCGCTTGTTTGCCGAGTTTGAAAATTACAAAAAACGTACTGCGAAGGAACGAATAGAGTTGTTTAAAACAGCATCGCAAGAAGTTATGGTAGCCTTACTTCCTATTCTTGATGATTTTGAACGTGCACTCGCTGAACTTGACGAAAACGATGGGCAATTCGCAGGTATTCGTCTTATTTACAATAAATTAGACGACACGCTCAAACAACAGGGGTTGTCTAAAATGGAAATAGCGCCCAAAGCTATTTTTGACGCTGAATTACACGAAGCTATCACGCAGCTACCGGCATCAGAGGAACATCCAAAAGGCACTATTATTGACGTCGTTGGAGCTGGGTATAAACTTGGAGATTTAATAATTCGTTACCCAAAAGTTGTGGTAGCTCAGTGAATATGAAAGAAGACTATTACGACATACTCGGAATAAGCAAGTCAGCTTCTGCTGCGGAAATTAAGAAAGCGTATCGCAAAAAAGCAATTGCTTACCATCCAGATAAAAATCCTGGAGATGCTGAGGCAGAAAAGAAATTCAAGCAAGCCGCTGAGGCATATGAAATTCTTGGCGACGAGCAAAAACGCGCACAATACAACCAATACGGACATGCCGCTTTTGATGGGAATCAAGGTTTTGGCGGGGGCGGAATGAACATGGATGATATTTTCAGTCAGTTTGGAGATGTTTTCGGAAGTGCTTTCGGTGGAGGTTTTGGTGGTTTTGGCGGAGGTCAACGCCGTGCAAAAGGAACAAATTTACGCGTACGCGTTACACTAACTCTTGAAGAAATAGTTCTTGGAGTTGAGAAAAAAATTAAAGTTAAGCGCAAAAAACAAGCTCCAGGCGTAAGCTATGCAACATGTAAAACATGTGGTGGATCTGGGCAAACCATGCGTATTACCAACACCATTTTAGGTCGAATGCAATCGGCAACAACTTGTAGTACTTGCAATGGTGCTGGACAGAGTTTGCGTCATCGTCCATCTGGTGCGGATGCTTATGGAATGATTTCTCAAGAAGAAACCGTTTCTATTAAAATTCCAGCAGGTGTAGAAGATGACATGCAGCTTAAAGTTTCTGGTAAAGGAAACGAAGCTCCAGGTCAAGGGCTTTCGGGTGATTTGATCGTGCAGATTTCTGTAAAAGAACATCCACACTTAAAACGCGAAGGAAATAACCTACATTTAGACTTGTATATTTCCATTTCTGAAGCAGTCCTTGGTACGTACAAGGAGATTGATACTATCACAAGCTCAGTAAGAATCAAGCTAGACGCTGGAATTCAGTCAGGAAAAATCTTACGCCTCAAAGGAAAAGGAGTGCCAAGCTTAAACGGATATGGCACAGGCGACTTGCTTGTTCACGTCAGTGTATGGACGCCGGAGCAACTCACGAAAGAACAGAAACAATTTTTTGAGCAGCACAGTACACACCAAAATTTTGAGCCAAGCCCAAAATCAACGCATAAATCGTTTTTTGACAAAGTAAAAGACATGTTTTCATGATTTTCTATCATTTGTATGGATAAAGTTTTATATATTTGGCACAACGATAGATTTATCTATAGTTATTTTTCTTTTTCATAGCAATTTTTTCCCATCCTCTTTTTGAGGGTGGGTTTTCTTTTTTACGACTATTTTTTCTATATTAGAGTATGGAAAAAATCAAATCATTCTTTCAATATAATATCGGAATTGGTGATGCGCAATTAAGCGTTGGCTCGTTCTTGATTTGGGTTTTTGTCATTATCGCAATATCATTTTTATTACGAATAGCCCGCAAAATCTTAAGCCGTAAATTATCTCCTGACCGCAGGGGAAAGTTTAAACCCATATTCTCGTTTTTTAACTACACAGTTTATACCGTTGTAATCCTGTTGGCCTTACAAAATGCTGGTATAAATTTAACTGCGCTTTTAGCTGCATCTGCTGCCTTATTGGTTGGTGTTGGTTTTGCGCTGCAAACCTTTTTTCAGGACATCATATCTGGAATTTTTATATTAATTGACCAAACGGTTCATGTAGGCGATATCATTGAACTCAATGATAAAGTTGGTCGTGTTGAAAAAATCACACTCCGAACTACAAGAGCAGTAACGCGCGATAATAAAGTACTCATTATACCAAATCATAAATACTTGACTACAACTCTGTTCAATTGGACAGAAAATAATAAAGTTACGGGCGAGTCCATTGATATTGGAGTGGCGTATGGTACAGATGTTGAAAAATTCAAAGAACTCATGTTGGAAACTGCTAAAAAACATCCCGATGTCATGCCTAACAAAGCGCCTGTGCTGTTGTTTCAAAATTTTGGAGATAGTAGTTTAGATTTTACGCTTATTGTGTTTACAAAAGACGCGTTTCAAGGAGCTGTTATAAAAAGTGACTTAAGATTTGCAATTGAAAAAACATTGCGACAACACAATATTGAGATCCCGTTTCCACAACGTGTTATTCACACTTCCAACTAAATGGCACATATACTAATTGTAGAAGACGAAGCAAACATCCGACGTGTGTTGCTTAAAGTGCTTGCAGGAGAGGATAAAACATTGATCTTCAGCGAAGCTGAAGATGGTGTTTCGGCTATTTCGTCGATTTCAAAAGTAACTTTTGACCTCATTTTATGTGATATTAAAATGCCAAAAAAGGATGGCATCGAAGTGTTGTCATTTGTGCAAGAGCACTCCCCGCAAACCCCTGTCATAATGATTTCGGGTCACGGCGATTTAGAAACTGCTGTTCAAGCCATGCGACTGGGCGCTTACGATTATATTGCCAAACCACCCGACTTGAATCACTTACTACAAACCGTACGATCGGCATTGAATGTTCAGCCAAAGCCTAAAAAATCCAATCTAAAACGGGCACCAAAAAAGTACGCTATGGTTGGTGAATCTGAAGCTATTCATACCATTCACAATATGGTTGATAAAGTAGCGCCTACTATGGCTCGCGTTTTTATTCAAGGACCAAATGGTAGCGGAAAAGAGTTAGTTGCGCGTGCGTTACACCACAAAAGCAATCGTTCAGGCGCTCCTTTTGTAGAAGTAAATTGCGCCGCTATTCCTTCAGAACTTATTGAAAGTGAGTTGTTTGGACACATGAAGGGTTCGTTTACTTCGGCACACAAAGACCGAAAAGGTACTTTTGAACAAGCTCATGGAGGAACACTTTTTTTAGATGAAATTGGCGACATGAGTTTGTCGGCTCAAGCCAAAGTTTTGCGCGCGCTCGAAGAACATAAAATTCAGCGTGTAGGTAGCGACAAATCGATTTCAGTTGATGTACGTGTAGTAGCCGCAACAAATAAAAACATTAAAGAAGAGATTGCTCATAATCGCTTTCGTGAAGATTTATATCATCGCCTTGCCGTTATTGAGCTTTATGTACCCCCACTCAACGATAGAAAAGATGACATTCCACTGCTTGCTCAATATTTTTTAGCTGCGTTAAGTCCTCAAAAAGAATTTCACCCCGATGCTATAAAGGCATTGCAACAGATTAATTGGACAGGAAATATTAGACAATTACGTAACGTCATTGAACGCTTACATATTTTAGGTGAACATCAAATCACTGCCCACGATGTTAATGTATATACAACACTAAATGTTAGCCCATGATTCGATTAGTCCTTCTTCTTTTTTGCTGTACTATACTTTGCGCACAGCCCAACTCTTCTGACAAAGATCAATTAAAACAATTTTACGATTTAGCATTACTTGAAGGGCATTCTTATGAGTGGTTAGATTATTTAGCCAATCGAATCGGCAGTCGTTTGTCAGGGTCTTTGGGAGCGGAACGTGCCGTAGCATGGACAAAATCTGAGCTCGACTCATTAGGTCTTGACCGTGTGTATTTGCAACCAGTTAAAGTGCCAAAATGGGTGCGTGGGTCAAAAGAATTTGCGCTTATCGAAACGGCTCCGGGAATAACATTTAACGTACCCATTACTGCCTTAGGCGGTTCTGTTGCGACACCTTCTGTGGGACTCAAAGCACCCGTAATTGAAGTTCAGGGTATTGAAGATTTAGCTAAAATTGGACGAAAGAATATTGAAGGTAAAATCGTGTTTTACAATCGACCAATGCAAGCAAATCTTATTAGTACATTTCAAGCCTATTCAGGTTGTGTAGACCAGCGTTATGATGGTGCTCGCCAAGCAAGTGACTATGGTGCCGTTGGCGTAATTGTTCGCTCTATGAATTTACGATTGGATGATTTTCCACACACAGGATCCATGAGCTATGGCGAACAAGATGTATCGAAACGTATTCCTGCGGCTGCAATTAGTACCAATGCAGCTGAGAAATTAAGCTATTTATTAAAGCTTGAGCCAAAGTTAAAATTTCTTTTCCGTCAGCAATGTAAAACGTACCCCGATGTGTGGTCAGATAATGTGATTGGAGAGATTAAAGGAAGTGAATTTCCTAATGAAATCATCGTAGTTGGTGGGCATTTGGACTCTTGGGATTTGGGTGATGGCGCTCATGATGATGGCGCTGGCGTTGTACAGTCTATGGAGGTATTGCGATTGTTTAAGAAATCGGGCTACCGCCCAAAACGCACCATCAGAGTGGTGTTGTTTATGAATGAAGAAAACGGATTAAGGGGTGGCAATGCGTATGCAAACAGCGCGCTTGCGAATAATGAAAAACACATTTTTGCACTGGAATCTGACGCAGGTGGATTCACGCCTCGTGGTTTTTCATTCAATTGTTCAGATGAAGAATTTGCACAAGTTGATTCATGGAAGCCCCTGTTTAAACCGTATTTGATTCATTATTTTGAGCAGGGCGGAAGCGGTGCTGATGTTCGACCATTAAAAAACAAATACAACGTTTTGGCAGGCCTACGACCTGATTCGCAACGTTATTTTGACCACCACCATGCGGAAAACGACACTTTTGATGCGGTAAATAAACGCGAATTAGAGTTAGGTGCAGCAACCATGACATCTCTGATTTACTTGTACGATAAATATGGCTTGGTTAATCCAGTTCCGAGTACATTAAAGCAGTAAAATTCGAGAATGCTCCAACAATATACCAAAGAATTTAAAACCAATTTGCGCCTTGCATGGCCCGTTATGCTGGGGTTGCTTGGGCACACATTGGTACAGTTTGTGGACAACATAATGGTGGGTCAGTTGGGCACAACTGAACTAGCGGCCATATCGCTTGGAAATAGTTTTGTGTTTATCGCTATGGCTATTGGAATTGGTTTTTCTACTGCAATTACACCACTTATTGCAGAGGCAGATGCCGCAAATCAACAAACGGCTTCTCAAAAAGTATTGATTGAGGGCCTACGTCTATGTACTCTTTTAGGTATTGTATTGTTTTTAATGGTGTATGTTGCAAAACCACTTCTCTTTAAAATGGGTCAAGAAGCGTCGGTGGTAGCATTGGCATTTCCATATTTGAATTGGGTAGCGTTTTCCCTTATTCCGTTGGTGATTTTTCAAGCATTTAAACAATTTTCAGATGGCATGTCGCTCACTAAATATTCGATGTATGCCACCTTGTTAGCAAATGCGGTAAACATTATCATTAATTATTTTTTGATTTTTGGTGTTTGGATTTTTCCAAAGTGGGGCGTGACTGGCGCTGCGGTGGGTACGCTAGCTTCGCGCGTTGTTATGCTTATTTTTATTTTCGTATTGTTGTATAAAGACCCAAAAACATCCGCTTTTATTCGTGGAATTCTTCCATTATCGTTTCATAAAAAGGAATTAAGACAAATTTTAAAACTTGGTTTTCCATCTTCGTTGCAAATGTTTTTCGAAGTTGGGTTTTTCACCTTCGCCATTTGGGTTTGCGGATTTTTAAGTAAAGATGCACAAGCCGCAAATCAAATAGCACTTAACTTATCGTCCATGACCTTTATGGTCGCAATGGGGCTAAGCGTAGCAGCAACCATACGAGTTGGTAATCAAAAGGGATTGGGTGCTTTTAAAGAACTTAAGCGTATTGCACTTTCGTTATTTTTAATCACGCTACTGCTCGACATTGCTTTTGCAGCATTATTTATACTTGGCAACAGTTGGTTTCCGTGGTTGTATTTGGATCCATCCACCGGTCTTGATACGTTCGCGGTAGCAGAACTGGCAGCATCATTGCTTTTTATTGCTGCTTTTTTTCAAATATTTGATGGTGCACAAGTGGTTGCGTTGGGCAGTCTTCGTGGATTACAAGACGTAAAAATACCTACATGGATTACCTTTTTAGCATATGGTTTAACAGGTGTTCCCGTTATGCTTTATTTGAGTATTACTGCAGAACTTGGCGCAAAAGGCGTTTGGATTGGACTCTGCTTTGGACTCGTGGTTTCATCTTTCTTGTTGTATCTTCGCTTTAGGTATTTATCTAACAAACTCATTCGATTGCATGTCTGACGCACTTCCAGAATTTTTACTCGCCGATAATGCTGATTTACCTGAAACAGTATTTGTGGTACACACGCATTTCCCAAGATTTATTCTAAACCTTTCCAATGATGAACTGGAATGGTGGGAAACTTTTTCAAAAGAAGATAAAGAACAAGCTACCGAAGAAATGGCACATTGGGTGGAGCGAGCCACGGAATTTTATGACAATGAAATCAATAATTATACAGATTGATGGACACCTTACTGCTTTGGGATAAGGATCTTTTTCTGTGGCTAAATAACTTGGGTACGCCGCAGTTTGATGCGTTTTGGATGGCGCTTACAGACAAAAAAAACACCATTGCATTCTATGTCTTACTCACTGCAATATGTAGTAAATGGTTGGGTTGGAAAAATACGCTTTGGCTTTTACTTACCATTGCACTCTTGATAACCTTTACGGATCAAATCACAAATGCTTTTAAGAACGGGTTTCAACGTTTGCGTCCATGCCATGAGGAATCTTTAGATGGTTTGATGCGTCTTGTAAAATCGAGTTGTGGCGGAAAGTATGGCTATTTTTCAGGTCATGCGTCCAATTCGTTTGCCATAGCCACGCTTTTTGTTACGCTTTTTGCAAAGCGATTTCGCATCGTGCGGATCCTTTTTATAGTCGCTGCTTTAGTCGCCTATAGCCGTATATATATTGGTGTTCATTACCCGCTTGATGTATTAAGTGGTGCACTTTTTGGCACTTTTGCAGGTTGGATGTTTGCTAAAATATATTTAAAATTTATTCCAAATCCGATTTAACGAGCTCAGGGTAAGCCTGTAAAAACCGACTTACTCGTGGTTTTGAAACGGCCCTGATGTATGGGTTGTTAGGGTTATTTTCTTCAAAGTCTTGATGGTATTCTTCTGCTTGATAAAACGCATCTAACTTCTTTACTTCCGTCACAATTGGATTATTGTAACGCTTTATTTCTCTGAGTTTTTTAATTGTTTTTTCTATCGTCATTTTTTCTTCTTCCGTTTCATAAAAAGCAATAGAGCGGTAGTGCGTTCCCTTGTCAGGGCCTTGTCTGTTCAGAGTGGTAGGATCGTGTGAGCCAAAAAATACTTGCACAAGCGTCTCAAACGATACCTTATTTGGGTTATAAATGACCTTAATACTTTCGGCATGTCCTGTTTTTCCAGAAACGACTTGCCTGTAATTTGGGTTTATTGTTGCTCCGCCGGCGTAGCCAGATATCGCCTCTTTAACGCCGTCAACCTGTTCAAAAACGGCCTCAACACACCAAAAACACCCCGAAGCAAAATAGGCTGCTTTGTGTTCCTGGGGGATATTATATGTTGCTTTCGCAACAGGTGTTGGATTGTCTACTGGCTTAGGGGCTGCAATTGTACATGCTGCAATTTGAATACTAATAAGAAAAAGTCGCATAGCTTATGTGTTAATAAATGTATTTGAAAATACGTTACAAAAACGATACCAACTCTTTTCTTCTTTTAATGATTCGAAAGCTTTATTATCGCTGTAGGATTCGGTATTCTCTAACGCATCAATCAAGCTTTGTGAAAGTGCTGTTGGATTTGGTTTTGAAACGATACCTGTTTTCGAATTTACGCTTTCCGCAAGTCCGCCCACATTGGTAACTATAGTAGGCTTAGCAAAATGAATTGCCATAGGCGTGATCCCGCTTTGTGTAGCTGAAACATAAGGTTGAACCACCCAATCACAAGCCGAAAACCACATTGCTATTTCAGTTGTGGGTACAAATCGGTCATGAAACAAAAGCATATCATCTACTTTTAAAGTGGATGCCAATTCTCGGTATTTCCGCATGGATTCGTAGGGTTCTCCCACAACCAAAATACGTGCTCGTGGTCTTTTTTGTCGTAGTTGAGGTAGGCTTTTTATCAATAAATCCAAGCCTTTGTAGGGACGAATCAATCCAAAAAATAATATGTATTCAAGTGTATCTTCTAATCCCAATGCCACTAATGCCTCCGCTTTTTTTATTGGCTTTGGTAGTTTAGTGTTTACAGGATGAAAGTAGGTGTGAATTGGCTTAGTTGTTTGTTCTTTTAAAGCACCAGAAACTTGTGTTGACATGCATATAATTTCGTCAATTCCCTCCAAAAAAGCTCCTAACAGTACGGCATCTGCTAATTTTCTTTCGTGTGGTAGCGCATTATCTACCCATGCGATTTTTTTACATTTAAGTTGACTTGAGATAGCGCGATAACAAAGTGCGAGCCAAGGTGTCCAATACCTAAAAATAACCAAGCTCGGTTTTAGTTTTTTGATGTGTCTTGCCGTTTTCCACCATGTTAGTGGATTAAGCATATTTATTTCTCGATATGAAGTAATATTAAGTTTTGTTGTTGAGTCAGAAAACTGCGTTTTTCCTGGGAATAATGCTTTAGGGTAGAGCAATGAAAACGAAAAAACGACAACATCTTCCCCTTGTGCAATAAGTGTTTCTACAAAGGAATTGTTGGTGTCTGCTATACCACCACGAAAAGGAGAAACAGGACCAACTAAAACAATCATTTTAGTTGTCTTCAATAAGCACCCATTCGCCTTTGGCGAGTAGGGGTTCTGCTTGTTTAAACTTTACGGTTTTCCGCTCGCCACTGACTACATGTTGGATGTCAACACGTTCATTTCGTCCAATTTTTGGACGCTCACGGACTACGGTTTCCGCTTTTTCCATTGGAGCGCCGCCAGATTGATGTGATGCTTGACGCATCGCCTGCTGGTCTTGATTTAGTACTTCTTCTTTGGAGATGTTAACACGTTCCTTACGTCGTGTAGCGCGTGCTTCACGAATTGTGTTGGGGTCTTGTGTGGGTAATTCCCCTTTAAACAAGAATGAAATAATATCTCTGTTTACATTGTCCATAAACCCACGGAACAACTCAAATGATTCAAACTTATAAATCAGTAAAGGATCTTTTTGTTCATGAACAGCAAGTTGCACCGATTGCTTAAGTTCATCCATTTTTCGAAGGTGGTCTTTCCAAGACTCGTCGATAATAGCAAGGCTAATGTTTTTTTCAAAATCACGCACCAAATTTTTACCCTCACTTTCAAAAGCATCTTCCAAATCACTGACTACATTCAGGGTGCGAATGCCGTCTGTAAAGGGAACTACAATACGTTTAAAGGTATTGCTTGGGTTTTGATAAACGTCCTTGATTACAGGAAAAACACGTTTTGCGTTCTCCTCCATTTTTTGCTGATAGTGTGCTACTGCCGCTTGATAAACCAACTCAGTAAGTTGCTCCACAGATTGACTTTCAAAATCATCTGCAGAAACAGGGCTTGTAAGCGAGAACAATCGAATCAATTCAAATTCAAATTGCTTGTAATCTTTGTTTGCCAGGTTTGTAGCACAAATTTGGTCACAAGTGTCAAAAAGCATATTCGCGATATCTACTTGTAAGCGTTCCCCGTTTAAGGCATTATAGCGTCTTTTATAAATCACTTCACGTTGTGCGTTCATCACATCGTCATATTCAAGCAAACGCTTTCGAATACCAAAGTTGTTTTCTTCTACTTTTTTCTGTGCCCGTTCTATCGATTTTGTCATCATACTCGCCTGGATGACTTCTCCTTCTTTATGTCCCATACGGTCCATCATTTTGGAGATACGTTCTGATCCAAACAAACGCATTAAATTATCTTCTAACGACACATAAAACTGCGAACTTCCAGGATCTCCTTGACGTCCAGATCGCCCACGTAACTGTCGGTCAACACGCCTAGAATCGTGGCGTTCAGTACCAATGATAGCAAGACCACCTGCTTCTTTTACAGCGTCATTAATTTTAATGTCCGTACCTCGTCCAGCCATGTTGGTGGCAATCGTTACGATACCTGCTTTTCCAGCCTCTGCAACTACATCCGCTTCTTTTTTGTGCAGTTTAGCATTAAGTACGTTGTGTGGTACTTTTCGTATGGCAAGCATTCTGCTTAGTAACTCGGAAATTTCTACCGAAGTAGTACCAATTAGCACAGGTCGCCCTTCTTGTGAAAGCGATGTAACGTGATCAATCACCGCATTGTATTTTTCACGTTTGGTTTTGTAAATAAGGTCGTTATCGTCTTTTCGGGCAATAGGTCTATTGGTTGGAATTTCCACAACATCCAATTTGTAAATTTCCCAAAACTCTCCCGCTTCTGTAATTGCCGTTCCTGTCATTCCGGCAAGTTTGCGATACATGCGGAAGTAATTCTGTAATGTAATAGTAGCAAATGTCTGTGTTGCCGCTTCAATCTTTACATTTTCTTTAGCTTCAATGGCTTGATGCAATCCATCAGAATAACGACGTCCGTCCATGATACGACCCGTTTGCTCGTCTACAATTTTAACTTGGTTTTCCATCACCACATAGGCGACATCCTTTTCGAAAAGGGTATAGGCCTTTAGCAGTTGGTTCATGCTATGAATACGCTCACTTTTAATGCTGTAATCTTTAAAAAGCACTTCTTTTTCGGCCGCTTCTTGTTCTGGAGAAAGTCCTTTTTGCTCAATAACCGAAATGGCTCCACCAAGATCGGGAAGTACAAAGAAATTGGGATCATCATCTCCTTTGGATAAATACTCAACTCCCTTATCTGTAAGTTCTATTTGATTGTTTTTTTCATCGATAACAAACAATAAATCAGCATCCACTTTATGCATTTCTCTATTGTTGTCTTGCATATAAAAAGCTTCGGTTTTTTGAAGTAATTGCCGGATGCCTTCTTGACTCAAAAACTTAATAAGTGCTTTGTTTTTTGGCAAGCCACGAAATACTCTAAGTAGAAGTAATCCGCCTTCTTTGGTATCTCCTTCGCTAATTCGATTTTTGGCTTCTGCAAGTACTGCTGTAAGGTGTTGGCGTTGCTGTGAAACCAATGCTGATATTTGCGGCTTAAGCGACTGAAACTCGTGTCTATCCCCGTCAGGAACAGGCCCCGAGATAATTAGTGGCGTACGTGCATCATCAACCAAAACCGAATCAACTTCATCCACAATGGCAAAATTATGCGGTCGCTGCACCAAATCATCCATGGCGTGCGCCATGTTATCACGCAAATAATCAAAACCAAATTCGTTATTGGTGCCATACGTAATATCTGCTTTGTATGCGTTTCTTCGCGCCTCAGAATTGGGTTGATGATAATCAATACAATCTACCGATAAGCCATGAAATTCGAATATAGGCGCCATCCAAGCGCTATCACGCTTTGCCAAATAGTCGTTAACCGTAACCAAATGAACGCCAGAACCTGAAAGTGCATTTAGGTAAACGGGTAGGGTAGCAACCAATGTTTTTCCTTCACCTGTTTGCATTTCAGCAATTTTACCTTGATGTAAGACAATACCGCCAACCAACTGCACATCGTAGTGCACCATATCCCAAGTAACCGATTTACCTGCGGCGTCCCAAGCGTTGGCCCAAAGTGCCTTATCAGATTTAATTTTTACGTTGGCTTTTGAAGCAGAAATCGATCGATCAAAAGGAGTAGCAGTAACTTCTAGCTGCTCATTGTCTTTAAATCGCTTTGCTGTTTCTTTGATAACAGCAAAAGCCTCGGGTAGAATACTGTCTAAGTAAGCTGCAACCTCGTCGTGTGCTTGGGTTGTAATGCGGTCAATATCAGCGTAGCGTAATTCTTTTTCATCTAAATCGGTAAGTGCATCAATTTTAGTTTTGAGCTCCTCGATTTCATCAAAAAGGGGTTTGCGTATTGCAGCAATTTGCTGTTTAAATTCAGTGGTTTTAGCACGCAATTCATCATGCGAAAGATTGCTTATTTCTTGCGAAGCTTGATGGATTTTGTCCACCAAAGGGTATAAACCTTTAAGGTCTTTTTTGGCTTTATCGCCGACAAAAGTTTTCAATATACCGCTCAATACACTCATAGGGAAGAAACTAGGAATCCAAAAGTAAGGAAAAAACGGCTATCAAAATAACGAAATACTAGTATTCGTCTTCGTTCCACAGATAATCTTCGTCTGTGGGATAATCCGGCCAAATTTCTTGAATGACTTCGTAAATTTCACCTCCCTCGTCTTCAATCGCTTGAAGATTTTCAACCACTTCAAGTGGTGCACCCGTACGGATGGCGTAATCAATAAGTTCATCTTTATTTGCTGGCCAAGGGGCGTCACTCAAATAAGATGCAAGTTCTAATGTCCAGTACATAAAGTTTAGTTTTATAAGTCTTGCAAAAATAATTTTTTATCGCAATTGTGCAAGCAAAAATTTATGGATTTGGAATCCACTTGATTTCGTCCTTTTTTTCCCAAAAAGTAAAGGCGCGTGCAAGACAAAATAAGTAGTCTGATAACCTGTTGAGATAGACTAAAAGTGGTTTATCTACAAAGTCTACACGACTTAACTGAACAACAATACGCTCGGCTCTGCGGCACACGCAACGTGCAATATGTGTTTGCGAAGAAGCCTTAGAACCACCAGGAAGAATGAAATGTGTCATTTTGGGAAGCAACTCTTCATAGTAATCAATATAGTTTTCCAGTTCACTGATATCTTGTGCGGCAATTGGCGAAAACGGACGTTTTTGTTCGCTAGACTTACTTGCAAGTTGCGCTCCAACTGAAAAAAGTTGGTGCTGTATGCGTTGAATTTCGGTGATGCGATCTTTGGGTAGGTATTCAGCAATAAGTCCTAACCATGAATTTAATTCATCTACGGTTCCGTAAGATTCGATACGTAAGTCGCTTTTAGAAACTCGGTAGCCTCCAATGAGCGAGGTGTTTCCCTCGTCTCCTGTTTTTGTGTAAATTTTCATAGCAAGAAATTTAGCTTTTCAAAAGTACATAACTTAAACGATGTGCAAAAACTTTTCATATCTAAATTACTCATTTTCAAAACTTTTCAATTTTTTCTACGCGCAAATGTAAAAAGGAAAAGAAAAGCGGATAAAAACGCACCAAGGCGGAAAATGTAGTCGCCATATTGCACATAAATGGTGCTTTTTGTTTGCGGATTGATGTTTTTGGTAAGCACTCCTTTTGTGTCGTAATTGAGTTGTGAAGTTACCTCTCCAAGTGGGGTAATAAAACCGGAAATCCCTGTATTTGCTGATCTAACGATTGGTCTACGTGTTTCTATAGCGCGTAAACGCGCATAGGCCAAATGTTGCTTATGTCCCGCTGTATTGCCCCACCAGGCATCGTTTGTCAGAATTGCTAAGACTGTCGCGCCTGCTCGAACATATTCTGTTACAAATTCGCCATACACCGATTCGTAGCAAATAATAGGTCCAACTTTTGCGCCGCCATACAACGAGAATGCTTCGCGGTAGTCTTGTGTGGCACGAACGTAAACTGTTCCTCCAAAATCAAGCATTACATTTCCTAAAAGTGGCTCAACAATACTGCGGTAGGGTAAGGTTTCTACACCCACCACAAGTTTTGATTTGTGATACACATGAACGCCAGTGCTATCTGTTAAAAAGGCACTGTTGTAAAAATCTGCCCAAGTGCCGTTACGTAAATCATTAGCAGATTTGGATTTGTTTTGAATTGTGTAGGTGTTGTAAAATTGAATACCGTGCAAAAATTGTGTGTTATTTTTTGAAGAAAACACAAGTAAATCACGGTATAATTTGCTTTGCTCGAATTTGGATAAATTTTCACCTGCCCCTTTTGAAAAATAGGTCTCTGGCGTGATAATTAGTTTGGGGTTTTTGCTTAGTTCAGGGGTTATCTGCTCGAGTAAATCGTTGTAAAGTTGCTGATGAGTGAGAGCATATTTTTTGTTGTACGGATCTATGTTTGGTTGTACAACGGAAACCGTTAGCGCCTCATTTTGTTCTGCTTCAAATTGATAAAAAATAACATAAGAGCCAATCAATGGTAATCCAATAAGCAATACAGGTTTTAAAAAATGGATTGCATTTTTGCTTACGCTATATTTTTTAATGGCGAAATACATTGCGATATTGACTACCCAAATCCAAAGCGTACCACCAAAACTACCTGTGTATTCGTACCATTGCACCCAGTTTGGATGTGCAGCAAATCCATTTCCAAGGTTTAGCCACGGCCAAGAAAAGTCCCAGACCAAATGCATTTTTTCAAAGCAAATCCACGCAAAAGGTAAAAAAACAAGCCCTGCCTTTTGTCCTAACTTTCGGTCAACACGTCGCCAAAACACCACAACTAGTGTCATGAGTAAGGAGTTGATAAGCATGGCGAAAAACATTCCAAAAACGGTGGAGTTCCACAACCACCACGTAGTTATCGCATTCCAAATAAAAAATCCTAAGAAAATACATCCGAAAAATCCCCAAAAAGAAGTTGATTTGCTCCATTGTAGTAGCAACAATAACGGAACAAATGCAATAAAAAGGAATGGGGCAAAACCCCAAGTAGGCCATGAAAACCCCAATAGAATTCCAAACAATAGGGCAGCAAAAATTTTCTTTGGCATGGGGCGAAATTACAATTATTGTATAAGTTTGTGTGCGCTTAACCAAAACTTTTATGACGAAAATCATTAAATCAATTCCGAACATACTAACACTGCTAAACGGACTTTCGGGCTGCTTGGCGCTAATTTCCGTTGTTGAAGGAAATTCATATATGACACTTATTTGGGTATTGGTTGGTGTTTTTTTTGACAGTATTGATGGTATGGTTGCCCGAGCGCTAAATGTAACCTCCGAAATTGGGAAGCAGTTAGATTCGCTTTGCGATGTTATTTCTTTTGGGGTTGTGCCTGGATTTATCATGTACACATTTCTATATGAATGTTTACCTTATGATTTGGTGCCGTTTTCGCTGTTGGGTTTTTTGGTGACATTAGCAGCCGTCTACAGACTGGGACGTTTTAATATTACGTCTTCTTCTCAATTAGATTTTGAGGGATTACCAACACCCGCCTTTGCGCTTTTTGTGGTGGGAATTCCGTTTATTCCTGTAGCGTTACCTTATTTGGCGGTTGTTGTTGTGGTTGTTCTTTTAGCCCTTTTGATGGTTTCTAAATTCATGTTGCCAAGCCAAAAGTTCATTGATGGAAAACCGACGGCGTTTGCAGTTGTTTTTGCGCTGATCGCTACCCCTATATTGCTTTGGTTTAGGGCAGAAGCCTTGTCTTTTGTGGTGTTGGCTTACGCTTTTTTAGGTGTGATTTATATGAAACTTAAAGGCTAAGCTTCTTAGTTCTAAGCTCAAAATTTTGCCCGAGGTACACTTTGCGCACCATCTCGTCTTCGGCTAATTCTTTTGGTGTTCCTGTTTTTAGAATTTTCCCTTCAAACATCAAGTACGTGCGGTCGGTGATGGCAAGTGTTTCTTGCACGTTGTGATCGGTAATCAAAATGCCAATATTTCGCTTTTTGAGATGCGCTACAATTTTCTGAATATCTTCAACAGCAACAGGGTCAACACCTGCGAAAGGTTCATCTAATAATACAAATTTTGGGTCTGTGGCCAAGGCGCGTGCAATTTCGGTGCGACGTCGTTCCCCACCCGAAAGTAAATCGCCACGGCTTTTACGAATATGCGTCAATCCAAATTCTTCTAATAGCGCTTCTGTTTTTTCGTTTTGCTCTGCGGTTGTTAAATCAGTCAATTCCAATACGCTTTTTATGTTTTGCTCCACAGTTAACTTACGAAAAACGGAAGCTTCTTGCGCCAAATAACCAATTCCGCTTTGAGCACGCTTGTACATGGGAAAACGAGTAATATCTGTATCGTCCAAAAAGATATGTCCTGTTAACGGTTTTATAAGCCCGACAATCATATAAAACGAGGTGGTTTTTCCAGCGCCATTAGGGCCTAAAAGTCCTACAATTTCTCCTTGTTTTACGGTCACAGAAACTTCGTTCACAACCTTCCTGCCGCGATAAGTTTTGGTTATGTTTTGTGCGTGTAATTTCATCATTTCGTTGTAGGTGTTTTTGGCATTTCTTTACTTTTTCTCGTAACGTATTTTGAAATAAAGATACTCACTTCGTATAAAATCATAATCGGTATTGCCACAACAATCTGACTAGCAATATCTGGTGGTGTAATAATGGCCGAAAGTGTTAGTACAAGCACTAACGATATTTTGCGGTATTTCCGCATAAGTTCAGGTGTGATGAGTCCAATTTTTGTTAAAAAATACACCAAAATGGGAAGTTCAAAAATAAAGCCAGCAGAAAGTACAGATGCCCTAACAAGTGCGGTGTAGCTGCTTAAATCAAAATCGTTAAAAATTTCTACACTTACACTATAGGTTCCCAAAAAGCGTAGCGAAAGAGGCGTGATGATAAAATATCCAAACATGACACCTAAAAAGAACAAAAATGACGACATAAAAATAAACCCACGTGCTTGACGGCGTTCGCTTTTTAAAAGTCCGGGGCTTATAAACAACCATAATTGGTAAATCACATACGGAAAGGCAACGATAAAACCAGCGGTAATTGATGTCCAAATATGTGCCGAGAACTGCCCAGCAACTGTTCGGCTTTGAACTCTGAAAGGCAATTCATCAAGGCAAAAACCTTCGTTAAAGCCAAGCGATTGTGCAGCACTGCACAGCCATTTATAAGTAATGAAATCTTGCTTTTTGGGACCAAAAAGTAAATAATCAAAAATAAAATCTTTAGCAATAAATGCCAGTCCGCCTGCAATGACAATGGCTAAAATACTTCGAATGAGGTGCCAACGTAGGTCTTCTAGGTGCTCTAAAAAAGGCATGCTTTTTTCTTCCATGCTAATAAATACCTTCGTTAAGAATATCGTGAATATGTACTATTCCCCTGTAGATATCGTGGTGAGTAACTATAATTTGACTTATTTCTTTTTGTTGCATAAGCGTAAGTGCCTCTTTTGCTAAAACACTTTCATCAACTAACACAGGGTTTTTGCTCATAATGTCTTTAGCCATCAACTTGGCGTAATCTTGTTCGTTTTGCATCATACGCCTAAGGTCACCATCTGTTATTATCCCTACAACTTTATCATTGTCTAAAACAGCAGTAGCCCCAACAAGCTTTGTTGAAATTTCTGTAATGACTTCGGCAATGGCGGTATTTTGTTGAACAGTTGGGTTTTTGTGTTCTTGTAATAAATGCGATAATTGTACGAATAGCGCTTTTCCCAGCGCGCCTCCAGGGTGTGAACGTGCAAAATCTTCAGGGTTAAACCCATTGAGTTCCATAAGACAAATGGCAAGAGCATCCCCTAAAACAAGTTGCGCGGTGGTGCTGGTAGTAGGAGCTAAATTGTTAGGGTCAGCCTCTGCAGGAACGTTTACGTGTAATACGGCATTGGAATGCTGTGCGAGATATGAATCGGTATTTGCCGTCATAGCTACGAGTTTATTACCTCTGTTTTTTAGCAGCGGAACTAAGGTTTTTATTTCTGGCGTTGTTCCACTTTTAGAAAGACAAATTACAATATCGTTGTTGTCTATCATGCCCAAATCGCCATGAATAGCATCGGCAGCGTGCATAAACATACTTTTAGTTCCTGTTGAGTTTAACGTTGCACTTATTTTCATGCCAATAATGGCACTTTTTCCAATGCCAGTAATGACTAATCGTCCATTACTTTTTTGTGCCCAATTGACAACTTGCTCAAAATCAGCAGTGAGTTGCGGGATCAATCCCTCAATGGCAGTAGCTTGTTGCGCTATTACAGCTTTGGCTGTATGTATTATAGAATTAGAATTATTCAAACGTTATTGATAAATATTCAGTTTTGACGTATATTGTGATTACAAATGTACAAAACCAACATGAAGCTAAATGTAGTCGATGAGCAGTTTAATATAAAGGCTGCTTTAAAAAAATATTTTGGTTTTAGCAAATTTAGAGGACTGCAAGAGCCGGTAATCAAAAGTGTGCTTAACAAAGAGAATACTTTCGTGATTATGCCAACGGGTGGGGGAAAATCACTTTGTTATCAATTACCAGCACTGATTCAGCCTGGAACGGCAATTGTGGTGTCGCCATTAATTGCTTTAATGAAAAACCAAGTAGATGCCATTCGAGGAATTTCAAAAAATGATGGTGTTGCGCACGTTTTAAACTCATCACTGAGCAAAACCCAAATACAAACAGTAAAAGAAGATATTACTTCGGGCATTACAAAACTACTTTATGTTGCGCCTGAGTCGCTTACTAAAGAAGATAATGTAGCATTTTTACGCACTGTTCCCATAAGTTTTATGGCTATCGATGAAGCGCATTGTATTTCAGAGTGGGGACACGACTTTAGACCAGAATACCGCAACCTTAAATCTATTTCGTCACGTATTGGCGATAATATTACCATTGTTGGACTTACTGCCACCGCAACTCCAAAGGTGCAAGAAGATATATTGAAAAATCTTAACATTTCTGATGCGACAACCTATAAAGCATCTTTTAATAGACCAAATTTATATTACGAAGTACGCCCTAAAACAGCGCAAGTAGATCGAGATATTATTTCTTTTGTCAAAGAAAATTCAGGTAAATCAGGTATTGTATATTGTTTATCAAGAAAGCGTGTTGAAGAACTTGCTCAAGTATTGCAAGTAAATGGCGTGAATGCGCTTCCATATCATGCTGGATTAGACAATAAGCAGCGCGTACATAACCAAGATAGTTTTTTGAAAGAAGATTGCGATGTCATTGTTGCAACTATCGCTTTTGGGATGGGAATCGATAAACCAGATGTTCGATTTGTTATTCACCACGATATCCCAAAAAGTATTGAAAGCTACTATCAAGAAACAGGTCGAGCTGGTCGCGACGGTGGTGAAGGACATTGTTTGGCATTTTACGCATACAAAGACATTGAGAAACTTGAAAAGTTTATGTCGGGAAAACCCCTTGCAGAGCAAGAGGTCGGCTATG
Organism: Bacteroidota bacterium; assembly: GCA_949528465.1. Taxonomy (GTDB): domain Bacteria; phylum Bacteroidota; class Bacteroidia; order Flavobacteriales; family Flavobacteriaceae; genus UBA7446. Next base: position 21,110 of record CATIMP010000113.1, read on the forward strand.
CACTGTTACAAGAAATGGTAGCCTACGCCGAAACGTCCATGTCCAGGCGGAAATTCATACTCCATTATTTTGGTGAGGAATTCGATGAAATTAATGGCGATGGTGCAGAAATGGACGATAATACTCGAAATCCAAAGCCTAAAGTGGAAGCCCAACAAGATGTAAGTATGCTGCTTAACTTAGTAAAAGAAACGAACGAACAGTACAAAATCAAAGAGTTGATACACATTATGGCAGGCATAGAAACGCCTATTTTAGTATCACATAGCATTCGTTCAAATCCGCTATTTGGATTAGGTAGTAGTCATGCGCTACCATACTGGAAAGCATTACTCACACAGCTATTGGTTGCAGGACATCTCACAAAAGAGATAGAATCCTATGGTGTTATAAAAATCAGTGAAAAAGGTAAGAAGTTCATCGAGAAACCGCTTAGTTTTTTGATGACAGAAAACCATGTTTATGATACCTCTGTGCCAATTGCAACACCCGTAAAAGCAGGAAATTTCGACGCAAAACTTCAAAAAATGCTAATGCAACTTCGAAAAGACGTAGCAGATAAATTTGAAGTGCCACCTTATGCTGTTTTTCAAGAATCCTCTATTGAAGATATGCTCATTAAGTACCCGATTACCATTGAGGAGCTCAAGAATATTCACGGAGTAGGAGAGGGGAAGGCAAATAAATTTGGAAAACCTTTTATAGATCTTATTGCAAAATACACGGAGGATAACGGAATTATTCGCCCCGAGGATTTAATTATTAAAAGCACAGGAGCGAACTCTGCCTTAAAGCTTTTCATCATCCAAAATATTGACAGGAAATTACCATTGCAAGATATTGCCGATGCCAAAGGCATGGAGTTTCCCGCTTTTTTAGAACAGTTAGAAACCATTGTTTTCTCTGGTACAAAAGTAAACATCCAATACGCCATTGATGAACTTTTCGATGAAGACCAACAAGAAGAGTTGTATGCGTATTTCATGGAATCCGATGACGATGATATTCAGACTGCAGTTGAAGAATTCGATGGAGATTTTGAAGACGACGACTTACGTGTTTTCCGAATTAAATTTATGAGTGAAGTGGCAAACTAATCTTTTTATGGCTACTTTCGCAGCTTAATAAATTTGACTTATGAGCGAAGGAATTTACGCCGTATTTACCACACCTAAAGGAACAATCAAAGTTCGATTAACACACAACGAAACGCCGGGGACGGTAGGAAACTTTGTTGCGTTAGCTGAAGGAAATCTTGAAAACTCACACAAACCTCAAGGCACCCCTTATTATGATGGTCTTTCTTTCCATCGCGTAATTGCTGACTTTATGATTCAGGGGGGGTGTCCACAACGATCGGGTACTGGTGGTCCTGGGTATCAATTTGATGATGAAATTCATGCTGAATTAAAGCACGATAGACCAGGCGTATTGTCTATGGCAAACGCAGGTCCTGGTACGAATGGAAGTCAATTTTTTATCACACACAACGAAACGCCGTGGCTTGATGGAAAGCACACTGTTTTTGGCTATGTAGAAGAAGGTCAAGATGTTGTAGATGCAATTGCACAAAATGACGAAATTGAGTCTGTTGCGATTGAGCGTGTTGGCAAAACAGCTGAAGCTTGGAATGCCGTTGAAGCGTTCCGAACTTTTGAAGGAAGTCGTGAGGAACGTTTGCGTAAAGAACGCGAGGAACAAGACAAGGCACTTGATGAAATTGCCGCAGGGTTTGAAAAAACTGCATCAGGATTACGTTACCAATTTATTCAACGTGGCCAAGGTACAGCTGCTGAAAAAGGCAAAACGGTTAGCGTGCACTACAAAGGACAATTAGCAGATGGTACTGTCTTTGACTCCTCCTACAAACGCAACCAGCCAATTGATTTTGCTTTAGGTGTTGGACAAGTAATTCCAGGTTGGGATGAAGGAATCCAATTGCTTTCTGTTGGCGATAAAGCCCGCTTTGTAATCCCTAGTGATTTAGGATATGGCGCACAAGGTGCAGGAGGCGTTATTCCACCAAACGCTACTTTAATCTTTGATGTTGAGCTTGTAGCTGTTAGCTAACTTTCCACTTAATATTACAGCCCAAACTTGGTTTTTGAAGCGAATCAATTGGAGTTCCGGTAAGTAACGCATCTAATGCTGCACGTAAATCATTTCCAGTAACAGGTATGTTGTTTTTTGGTCTAGAGTTGTCCATTTGTCCACGATAGACCAACGACATTTCTGCGTTAAAGAGATAAAAATCTGGGGTGCAGGCTGCGTCGTAAGCTTTGGCTACATCTTGCGATTCATCATACAAATACGGAAAATTAAATCCTTGTTCTTCTGCTGTTTTTTTCATCAATTCAGGTGAGTCGTCTGGGTAGTTTTCTACATCGTTACTCGAAATTGCTACAAATCCGAAGCCTTGCTTCATATAGTCATTTGCCAGCGAAGCAATGCCGTCAAAAACATGCATTACATAAGGGCAGTGATTGCAAATAAACATAACCACGGTGCCACGTTTACCTTGAACATCCGAAAACGAATACACCTTCGCGTCTACGGCGTTTGGTAAAGTAAAATTGGGTGCTTTTGTGCCCAGGTCGAGCATATTTGAAGGAGTGCGTGCCATTTTTTTATTGGATTTTAACCTCAAAAATAGCTATAAAAATACTACCGTAAAACGGCATTTCCTTTTTCGCTCTTAATATAGTTTGTTAACTCTGATAATATTTCGCTAAATGCCTCAAAATGTTCTTTATACAAATAAAGTCTTTGCTTTTTAAGCAGCTTTCCTTCTTGAGATTTTTTACGTTCTGATATGATTAAGAAATAATCATCAGCTTTAGTTTGCTTAACGTCAAAGTAATATGTGCGAGAACCGGCTTGTAGGCATAATTCTCGAACACTTTTCGCGTGTTCGATATCCATGTTGTAAGATTTGTGATAGTAAATATAACAAATCTCAAATGTTTACATGTCTTCTTCTTCTAAACGTTGTTGGGCATACAAATCTTTGTAATAGCCATCATTTTTTAAAAGAGATGCGTGTGTGCCAAATTGGGCTACCTCTCCGTCTTGAAGTATAAGAACATAATCTGCATTTTTTGCCGACGATACACGATGACAGACAATCACTGTTGTGGTGTTTTTGTTGGAAGCTTTTAACGATGTTAAAATAGCTTCTTCTGTCTCGGTATCTACTGCCGAAAGGCAATCATCTAACAACAACAGTTTTGGTTGCTTGATCAGCGCACGTGCAATGGAAACCCGTTGTTTTTGTCCACCTGATAGTGTGATGCCTCGCTCACCAAGCATGGTATCATATTTTTCAGAAAATGCAATAATATTATCGTGAACAGCAGCTTGTTTTGCAGCGGCTTCTATTTCTTCTTCTGTCGCATCTTGTTTACCAAAACGAATGTTATTGGCAATGGTGTCAGAGAACAAAAACGGTTGTTGCGGTACCACACCCATGGCTTCTCGAATGTCGTTTTGCGCATAGTCATTAATCGATTTTCCACCGAGTAGCACTTCTCCAGAATGCGGCAAATAGGTTTTTGAAAGTAATTGTAATAAGGTTGTTTTTCCAGCACCTGTTGGTCCCATCACAGCAATTGTTTTACCTTCTTCCAACGCAAAAGAAACCCCTTTGAGCGCGTGAATTCCAGTATCATCGTAGGTAAAATGTACATTATCAAACGCAATAGATATCTGCGCTATGCTATTGAGCGTTTTGGTACTGTCTTGAATTTCAGGTTCTTGGCCTAAAAACTCATTGATGCGCTTTTGTGATGCCTCAGCTTGCTGTACAATAGAAGTCACCCAACCTACAGTTGCTACAGGCCATGTGAGCATATTTACATATATAATGAACTCTGCTAATACGCCAAGTTCAATTTGTCCCGCGATGTACTGACTACCACCAATAAAAATCACCAAAACATTACTTATGCCAATAAGCAATATCATCATTGGAAAAAACCAGGCTTGTACTTGCACAAGCGACATGTTTTTGGTGCGGCTTTCTGCTGAAATGCGTTCCATTTCTGCTATGCGATTTGGTTCTATGGCATAAGACTTTATCACGTTAATCCCGCTAAAAGATTCTTGTGCAAATGTGGAAAGCTGCGATAGCATTTGCTGCACTAGGGTACTGCGTTCGTGTATGGCCTTGCTAAGCTTGTAAATCATTACAGACAAAACAGGCAAGGGGAGAAGCGTGTAAAGCGTTAGTTTGGGCGCAACACTTACCATATAGCTGATTACAATTACGAATAATGTAATGGTATTGACGCTGTACATTAGTGCAGGGCCAACATACATGCGTACTCTTGAGACGTCTTCGCTAATGCGACTCATTAAATCACCAGTGCGGTTTTGCTTATAAAACCGTAGCGATAGCTTTTGATAATGATCGTAAATGGTGTTTTTTAGATCGAATTCGATGTGGCGTGACACATTAATAATGCTTTGACGCATGGCAAAGGTAAATCCTCCAGAAATCAGCGCAGCACCAATAATGAGTGCAATATTAGTTAGTAAAACTTTTTTTATATCAGTTAAGTCTGTTGCACCACTTTGTATGAACTGTTCTATTTCTGTAATAGAATCACCAACTAAACTAGGTGCGATAACGGCAAATACTCGAGAAGAAACAGTAAATAACAAGCCCAACAATAATAGTGGGCGGTATTTTTTGAGATAACGGTTGAGGTATTGAAGCGCGCGCAAGCTATTTTTTTACGAAGATAAGTTTTTAGTAGGTTGTACCAAATCTAAAGTTAAACATCGTATTTTTGCATCATCAAAAGACGTTCTCATACATGATTACAAGACGGCATCTTCGCACTAAGGTTATGCAAGCCCTCTACGCTCAACAACTGGACCCAAATGACAACCTCAAGGCAGGAGAATCGTGGATACTCAAAAGCAGTCAGGATTTTCAGCTGCTTTATATTACGCTTTTAGATTTGTTTGCAGAACTACACACTTGTGGACATCAACTTTATTTGAAAAATACCAAAAAACATTTGACGCCTGATCAAAACGAAGTAAATCCAAAATTCTTTTCCAACCAAGCGCTTAAAATGTTAATGGAAAATCCAAAATTGGAAGCCTTACGAACCAAGCACAAACTAAAATTCTGGAAAAAACACGACGAATATGTGCGACTGATTTGGGACGCCATAACGGAAAGCGATGTGTATCACGCGTATTTGGAAGAAGAAACTACTTCGTTAGAATCCGATAAAGCCTTTTTAGTTTCTCTTTTCACTAATGTTATTGCACCATTTGAGCGATTACCCGAATTTATTGAGGAGGTTAATATTTCATGGATGGATGACATCCCCCTTGTAAACACCATTGCGCGCAACAGTTTAAAACGCATCGACACCCTTGATGCGGTAATACCACATTTGTACAAGGACGAAGAAGACCAAAAGTTTTCGTTAGAGCTGTTTCGCAAGGTTATGCTTAACAAACAAGAATTACAAAACGAAATTATTGGAAGAACGCCAAATTGGGATCCAGAGCGTATTGCAAGCTTAGATTTTACCTTACTGTTAATGGCGCTGGCAGAGTTGTTGTATTTCCCTTCTATCCCAGTAAATGTTACTATCAATGAATATTTGGAGATCGCCAAAGAGTACGCCACTCCAAAAAGCAGCATATTTATCAATGGTATTTTGGATAAAGTAGTAAAAGAATTAACCGAGCAGAAACGTATTCGTAAAAATTTACGTGGAATGCAGTAATATGTTTATTTTTGTTAAAATTACAATTTATGAAAACATGGATTTTTGCCCTAATGGGTCTATTTATTATGAGTTGCTCTGGTGACGCTTCTAAAAAAGTAAAGTCAGAGAACCTTGCGCAAGCTGAAGCGCGCCAAGATGCCAACAACAGTCTTCCTGTATTGACATTTGACAAAAAAGAGCACGATTTTGGAGTCATTAATGAAGGAGATGTTGTCGAAACTGCTTTTGCATTTACCAATACAGGTTCCAGCGATTTGACGATTTTAGATGCGCGTGGGAGTTGCGGTTGTACTGTTCCTGAGTATCCCAAGGATACGCCAATTGCACCTGGTGAAAGCAGAGAGATTAAGGTTAAATTTGATTCTGCCAACAAGCCAGGAAACCAAACCAAAACGGTTACACTTACTACAAATACTGAAAAAGGTCGAGAGATTTTGAGAATCAAAACAATGGTTACTCCAGATCCTGTAAAAGAACAACAGCGTCAAGCTGCTCGTAATCAAGCTACTAACTAAAATTTACATCAATGGGAAACCAACTACCTTTTTTACTACTCATGTTTGCGGTCATGTTTTTGTTTTTAATTCTACCGCAACAACGACGTGCCAAAAAAGAACGCACCTTTAAAAATAACCTTAAAAAAGGCGATTTAGTAGTCACCAAGGGTGGTATTCACGGTAAAGTAGTTGAGGTTAACGAAAGCAACGATAGCTGTGTTATTGAAACTATGGCAGGAAAAGTTAAAATGGAGCGAAGCTTTATCTCTCAAGAAATGAGCCAGCGCCGAACAGCTACTCCAAAAAAATAAAATCAAAGCACTTCACTTGAAGTGCTTTTTTTAGCTTATGTACAAACGCATCATTCGACCAATACTGTTTTTGTTTGATCCCGAATGGGTGCATTATTTTTCTTTTGCAGCCATTGGCTTTTTGCATCGCATCCCATTTATGGGTCTTTTGATTAAAGCATTGTATAGCAGTAAAAAGCCTTCTTTAAAAAGAGAAGTTTTTGGTATTCAGTTCCCAAACCCAGTAGGATTAGCAGCAGGTTTTGATAAAGACGCCAAACGGTTTAAAGAACTTTCGAACTTTGGGTTTGGTTTTATTGAAATAGGTACGGTAACGCCTAAACCTCAAGGAGGAAATCCCAAGCCCCGTCTCTTTCGCCTTAAAAAGGATAAGGGTATTATTAATCGAATGGGCTTCAATAACGAAGGGGTTATTGCTGCTGCCAAAAGATTGCAAAAAAACAATGACGTTATTATTGGTGGAAATATTGGAAAAAACAAATCAACACCAAACGAAAACGCTCAAGACGATTACCTCATTTGCTTTAATGTCTTATTTGATGTAGTGGACTATTTTGTGGTAAATGTGAGTTCACCCAATACCCCTAATTTGCGCGATCTACAAGAAAAAGAACCGCTTACTGCATTGCTGAATACACTCCAAAAACAGAACAATAGCAAACCCAAACGCAAGCCTATTTTATTAAAAATAGCTCCCGATCTTACGGATACACAACTTTCTGATATTATTGACATCGTTGAAGTCACTAAGATTGATGGCGTTATTGCGACCAATACGACACTTTCACGCGACGGATTGAAAAGCCCCGAAAGCTTAACCAAACAAGCAGGCGGGTTAAGTGGGAAACCTTTAACCAAACGCAGTACAGAAGTCATACGCTATTTGCACACGCAAAGTGAGGGTGCTTTTCCTATTATTGGTGTAGGAGGCGTTCATACTCCAAGCGACGCAAAAGAAAAACTTGCAGCTGGCGCGTCTTTAATTCAGCTTTATACGGGTTTTGTTTACGAGGGTCCCGCAGCGGTTCGTAACATAAATAACGCCTTGTAATCCATTTTGCCCATTAAGTTTGTTTAACGGCCTTTAAACTATTAATAAAAAATTTGTACATTAGTTCCATATTTGTTTAACCTTAAAATCTTAATAATATGGACTCAAACTTATTATGGCTAATTATTGTTGGCATCGTTGCTGGTTTCCTTGCTGGAAAACTTATGAAAGGAAAAGGCTTCGGAATTTTTATTAATCTTTTAGTAGGTGTTGCAGGTGCGCTACTTGGTGGTTGGCTTTTTGGTCAGCTAGGTCTTTCATTTGGAGGCGGTGTTCTTGGCTCGCTTATTACAGCATTTTTAGGTGCTATTATTTTACTTTTTCTTATTGGGCTGATAAAGAAAAAATAGCTTAAAAAGTAGTTGACTATTCATTTGCGCTACGCAATTTGATTGACACTACGCAGTTATTTTTTTTCGAGAACGCATAACTGTATCAATTGATACACTAATGCGTTCTTGTTTTTTGTAACAAACTAATTTTCTGGTTTTATTGATAGAATTTAGTAATTTAATGCGAAATTTTAAGGAATGAAAGATTTGGCTTACCGCACAGCGGATTCCTATCAACAAGCAAAACAATTTGCAAACGATAATCCAGAGGCCTTTTGGGCGGATATTGCTAAAAATTTTGAGTGGCACATGCCATGGAATAAGGTGTTGGAATACGACTTTCACACTCCTGAAGTAAAATGGTTTTTGGGTGGAAAATTGAATATAACTGAAAATTGCTTGGACAGGCATCTTAAAACACAGCCGGACCAAACCGCCATCATTTTTGAACCTAACGATCCAAGTGAAGCTGCACAGCATATCTCATACAGTGAATTGCATAGCAGGGTTTGCCGTGCCGCAAATATGCTAAAAGCTAACGGCGCCAAAAAAGGAGATAGAATTTGCATATACATGCCCATGACGCCTGAATTGGCAATTGCCGTGCTGGCATGTGCGCGTATTGGCGCAATTCATTCCGTAGTTTTTGCAGGATTTTCGGCAACAGCACTTGCAGCACGTATTAATGATGCGGAATGTAGTATGCTACTTACTGCAGATGGTGGCTTTCGTGGAGCTAAAGTAACGCCGCTAAAAGACATTGCAGACGAAGCATTAACATCTTGCCCATCAATAAATAACTGCATAGTTCTTAAGCGTACAGGTCAAGACGTATCGTGGAATAATATGGATTTGTGGTGGCATGAAGAACTTGAAAAAGTCGACGATTTTTGTCCTGCGGAGATAATGAACAGCGAAGACCCACTTTTCATCTTATATACTTCGGGATCTACGGGAAAGCCAAAAGGCATGGTGCATTCCTGCGGCGGCTATATGGTATATACGGCCTATTCGTTTCAAAATGTATTCCAATATCAAAAAGGCGATGTGTATTGGTGCACTGCAGATATCGGCTGGATTACTGGACATTCTTATATTGTGTACGGTCCTTTGGCTGTTGGCGCTACAACAGTGATGTTTGAAGGCGTTCCGTCCTACCTAGATTATGGGCGTTTTTGGGAAGTCTGTGCTAAACATAAGGTAAATCAGTTTTATACCGCACCAACTGCCATTCGTGCTTTGCAAAAGCATCCAGTTGAATTGGTTAATAAACACGACTTATCGTCATTAAAAGTATTGGGTTCTGTTGGCGAACCGATAAATGCAGAAGCTTGGCATTGGTATGACAAGCATGTAGGTAAACACAATTGTCCTATTGTAGATACGTGGTGGCAAACCGAAACAGGGGGTATTTTGATTACCTCATTGGCAGGTGTAACCCCTCAAAAACCCACTTTTGCCACACTACCCATGCCGGGCGTTCAGGCAGTATTGCTTGATAACGAAGGCAACGAAATTGAAGGTGAAACAGAAGGAATACTGGCAATAAAACACCCTTGGCCATCTATTGCACGGACTATTTGGGGTGATCATGATCGGTATAAAAACGTGTATTTCTCAGCCTATCCTGGTTATTATTTTCCTGGTGATGGCGCACTTCGTGATGCCGAAGGGAACTTCCGTATTACGGGTAGGGTAGACGATGTGGTAATTGTTTCGGGACATAACCTTGGAACGGCACCCATTGAAAATGCGCTAAATGCACA
>CATIMP010000114.1 GCA_949528465.1 Bacteroidota bacterium
ATTCCTAAGATAGACAAGTAGCGGCTCTGAGTCCTCAAATTTAACTGGGGATCAGTTGTTACTAACCTATATCGAGGAGTTAAAAAACACCACCGCAGCCCAAAAAAGGCTGCGGTTTTTTTCTTGGTCCTTCTCGGTCATTTCGACAGGCTCAATGACCTTTTTAGGCCACTGAGCTGGATCCTGAGCTTTTCCCTGAGCTTTTTCCTGAGCTTGTCGAAGTGACTGAGCCTGTCGAAGGAGGTCGAAATGACGGTGGGGTGTTAAGCTGGAAAACAGAATACTTCTAAAAAGGATAAAATATATTTTATATCTTTGAGATTAATGGACTTAGAAACATCAAAAACCGCATTAATTGAATGGCTTTCTGCATTAGAAGACGACGCAATTCTTCAAAAAATCGTTACGCTAATGGAAGACAGCAAAGAGCGTATGTCAACAGCAGAAAAGGCATCGGTTGCAGCAGGTTTAACTGATGCAGAAAATGGAAATTTAGCGCCCCAAACTGCCGCTGAAAAAATCTATGGAAAATGGCTATGACATTTATTGGACTTCGCATGCGCTAATTGAGTTAGCGGCTACCTATGCGTATCTCGAAACTCATTTTAATCCATCCATACTACATCAACTTTCTCGAGATTTAGATCGTGTTTTAAGACTGATAGCAAAAAATCCAAGTACGTTTGCGCTAAGTGATTTTAAAGGAGTAAGGAGAACAGTTGTTAGAAAATTTAACACCCTATACTACAGAGAAGTAGGTCATCGTATTGAAATTATTTCGTTTTTTTCAAACCGCCAAAACTCTGAAGTTTTGCTACAACAATTAAAAAAGAAGTGATCGAGTCCCGGTCACTGAGCTTTTATCCTGAGCTTGACGACGGTAGTGCCAATAGTTGGGCTCTTGCAGTCCGCTGTATCAAGGACTACTAAAAACACCACCGCAGCCCTCCAAGGCTGCGGTTTTTAAGCTATACCCACAAATACTTAACTACAAAAGCTCCATAGCTTTAGTTGAAAAAAGAATCCGCTGTAGACCTGTCTGCCTATAATAGTGGCGCATACCATATGTTTTGTCAATATTAAACCCCCCAACATAATATGCTTCTGTATATAGGATAATAAACACATATTGTTTAATTTTGCTTAATAACAATTAAACAATATGGCAGTAGCTACTTTTGCAGGAGGCTGTTTTTGGTGTACCGAAACGCTATTTATGCGTCTAATTGGTGTGTCAGAAGTTGTTGCGGGCTATACGGGTGGCCATATAAAAAATCCTGGATACAGAGAAGTATGTACAGGTAGAACGGGGCATACAGAGTGTGTACAAATCACATTCGATCCATCACAAATTTCGTTTCAAACCTTATTGGAAATTTTCTTCGATACGCATGATCCTACCACCTTAAACCGTCAAGGAAACGATGTAGGTACGCAATACCGCTCGGGTGTTTACTATCATTCGCAAGAACAAAAAGAAACTACCGAAGCCTACATAGCAGATTTGGAGCAGCAAAACACATTTGCGAACCCAATTGTTACGGAGGTAGCCGCTTTTGAGGTTTTTTATGCTGCTGAAATAGAGCATAAAGATTATTATAATTTGAATAAAAATCAACCGTATTGCGTTGCTGTTATTTCTCCCAAAGTCAAAAAATTAGTAAAAAAGTATTCATCAAAAATTAGGACGCTATGACATTCGAAGCTAAGAACATCTACGATGCTGAAATGACCACATCGATTCAAAAACATTATCTGGAAGTGCTTGCCGATTTGGGCGAAAATCCTTTCCGCGAAGGACTCATTGAAACACCAAAACGCGCTGCTAAAGCCATGCAATTTCTAACCCATGGTTATGACATGGATCCAGCAGCCATTCTGGAAGGCGCAAAATTTGCCGAAACCTACAACGAAATGGTTTTGGTGAAAGACATTGAGTTGTACTCCTTATGCGAGCACCACATGCTGCCATTTTTTGGAAAAGCGCATATTGCCTATATCCCTGATGGACACATAGTAGGGTTGAGTAAAATCCCACGTGTAGTGGATGTTTTTTCTCGACGCCTACAGGTACAAGAGCGTCTCACCGAACAAATTTTGAATTGCATAGACGAAACGCTAAAACCTAAAGGTGTGGCTATCGTAATTGAAGCTTCGCATATGTGTATGATGATGCGTGGGGTACAAAAGCAAAACTCGCTAACAACAACCTCAGGATTCCGAGGTGCCTTTGAAGCTATGGAAACCCGAAATGAGTTTTTAAAGTTGATTCAAGGAAAGTTATCTTAGCTTAAATTAGTGATATAGTTTGATTTGCAAACGTATATTTCTTCCAATTTCGTCGGAGTAAAACCGCAATCGGTTAAGGTAATTTCTATACGAAGCGTCTAGTACATTGTCTAAAATTAAAGACACGCTGACTTTACTTGAACGTAGGGGATAAGGCCCCCAGTTTAGTTCAATACCAAGATCGTGATATCCATTAGGAGGCGTACTTATATCCACCGTTTTAGTTACGATTTGGCCGTTTTCGACAACAGCTTGTGGGAAGTTGTTGTTGGGATAACGATTTTGTCTAAAAACGGTTTTACTGTTTAACAACACAAAAAAAGACTTCCACTTTGGCAATGAAAATTGTAGCTCGTTGTTTGTTGTCAACGGCGGAATATTGACAAGAGGTAAATCTGTTTTGGTGTTTGTGGCTTCCACCCAAGAAGTTGTATTTCTAAACTGCGTATTCGGGTTAAACGCATAAGAAAAATCTAGATCAATCCCTTTAAACAACGCGCTTACTGTTGTGTATTCCCATACAGGAAATGCTCCTCTAATCGTGCTCTCAACTCCAGTGGGTTCAATAATAATATGATTATTTTTTCCAATGGTTATAAATGGTGTTATGGCAAATTGAAAATCACCTACTTTTTTTTCAAAATCAACGACAACCTTGTGGGTAGTTTCTTTTTCTAAAAAAGGATTTCCATATTCGATGGATGCAAGTGAGTGGTGCAAACCATCGCTAAACATTTCGGCTATGTTTGGGGCGCGTTGCGTATGGTTGTAATTAACATTTAAGCTGTAAGATGGCGATACCCTATGGCGAACACCTGCATTAAAGGAAAAGGTGTTGAACGTTAATGTTCTTTTTACTAATTTTTGACTGGCCTCTTCTTTAACAACATATTTTCTAAACGGAGCTTCGTAATTCTTAAGGTTCCAACGACTGTCTCTATAAAACTTTTGAACCTCGTTATTGTGGTGCTCATAACGTGCACCAAACGCGAAAATAAAATCTTTGGTATTGTCAAACGTAGCAGTAAAATAGCTGCCCAATTTAGTTTTTAAATAATCCGGAATTAATCTGCGTATCTCTGTTTCTGGATTTGAGTAATTGTCTTGCACCTGGAAAAAAACACCTGAGTCAAAGTCCCCAAACCTTGTATTCCATTCGTAATTTGACAGTAGATTGTGCGTGTTTAACTCCATATCCAACGAAGGTGTGTTTTTACGTTCGCCTCTTCTTATATCAAATTCTTTTCGGTTATTCCTTTGCCAGCTATACTTGAGATGCAGCTCACCATTGGCAAAATTTGTATTTGTATATTCAATGTTGGCTGTGTAATGGTTATTTGCCTGCTTGGGATAACCAATATCACTTTTGAGTGGATCGATAACTAGCGGAACATCAGATTCAATGGCACGTAACAAGTCTTTTACATTGCCAATATGTGCACTCTTTAATATTGCTATATCTGTATCAAAATAGCTAAAAAATGCTTTCCATTTGTGTTGAAGTCCGTTTTTGCCAAGTAAAACAGAGAAATTATTTTCTTTATTCCCAGTGTTTGTTAAATTGTAATTTGGAGCGGTAAAATCACCATTTCGCTTAAAAGTTCCCTGTAATTTGATATAAGCACCACTTTTGTAAGATTTCACCCAATTGCTAATGGCGCTATACCCGCGACCATTATACAAACCACTAAGTATCGTTTTGCCGTACAGGGAATCCACACGCTTTGGTAAAATTGATTCAAGGATAACCACACCGCCTGGTGTAGTTCCGTATTTGAGTATACCAGCCCCTTTAATCAAACGAATATTTTCAAATGTGTTTAAATCTACGTTTGGCGCATGATCTTGTCCCCATTGCTGATTTTCTAACATCACATCATCGTAAACAACACCAACGCGACTCCCAAGCATACCGTGAATAACAGGTTTCCCTATGCTATTTCCGGTTGATAGGACAGAGACACCACTAATTTGCTCAAGCGCTCCTGCAAGACCTTTACTGCTAAAACGATCTTTTTGTAATTCGCTTAGCGCGTGTATTTTACTTGTTGCTGAAAGCTCATGAACTCTTAGTTTTGAAACAACTACTTCGTCTAAGTTTTCAATTTTATGTTCCAATTGGAAGGTAAACGAACTGGATTTATCTAAATCGAGTTCTCTAAAAACAGGCTCACAATTTAAATGAGATATTTTAAGTGTCAGTTTGCCTTTGCATTGGTTGCGAAGTACAAACGCACCGTTAGCATTAGAAACAGCGGTTAAATGCGTTCCTATCACTTCTATTGCGGCTGCCTCTAAGGGCGAGTTGTCTTCGATATCTATAATTTTCCCATCGATTGTAAGATTACACTCTTGAGAAAAAACAAAGCTGGTAGTCAATATAAAAATACTAACTACCGCCTTGATAAGATAAGAACAACTTGAATAGTTACAACAAATTGTTTTTGTACGTGAGTTCTTCAAAGTAATTAACAGACTATGTACTTATTCTACGTGTGCTTCAAATTCAAGTTCCACGTCCGTAGCACCGCCAAAATCATTACGTGTAGTACCCGTTTTTGTACTGGGTTCATGAATCAAATAAGCAATTACATCAGCTACACCAGCAGCTGTTGTTGTCCATCGTGTAATCAGATTAAGCGCATTGGAATTACTGTCCATAGTATCGCCAGTTCCAGATTCAATAGAGATGTTTGCGCCATCTGTTAATTCATAGAATACATGGTGATCGTCTGCTTCATCAATGATTTCTTGCGTAACATCTTCTGGGTTGTTTGGATCTTCATCGTTGTAAAAACGAATTTCGAAAAGGTAAGAGGAGTTCGGCGCAAGTTCAACTTCTAGGTGATCTTCGTGCGTGTCTTCTGTACTCTCAGTTTCATCTGCGTGGTCGTGCCCTTCAACTTCAAATGTGTATTGTTCTGAAGATTGGTCGCCTTCATTTGTAACAGTAATTACTACCCTAGAGAATTCTTCTTCTTCGTTAATGATTTTAGGGTCATCTTTTTTACAGGCTGCTAAAAAAAGTATAGCAGCGATTAATACGGATTTTTTAAAAATATTTTTTGACATGTTTATAGTTTTATAATAATAAATAGAGATAAACCCAATAATTGGATTTAAAAATAATGTACTTCGAGAAAACTATACAACAGGGGGCGCACGTAACTGCTTAGTAAGCAGTGTTTTAGTATATACAAAAGTAACTAAATATGATTTTTCTAAAAGAAAAGACTCAGGGAGTGAGTAAAACGGAAATTCGGGAAGAACCGCTTGTATATTAGACACATAATCTAACAATTCACAGGTGGTGTCACCTTCATGAAAATGAAGCGTACTATCGTCACAAACAGGGTGATCGTGATGTTCAAAAATATGAACATGCTGCGCCAGCGTAGGGTAAAATAATAACCCTAAAAACAACAGCCGAAAAAAGTATAGTTTAGGTTTCATCTTTTGATGTGAACAAAAAAGCCAATCCCATGCGGGAGAGCATTTTCTTTTCAAAGTTCCAAAAAAACTTGAATTGACCAAATATAAAGCCAAAAAACACAAGTAAAACTTGATAAATGGGGAAAATCAATACAATCCTAACGGGCCAATAAATCCACCCCGAAAAGTTTTCAGCTGTAATTCCCAAGTAGTTGGTTAGGGGAGTGGCAAGTTTTGCAGCAGATGAGCCTGTTACTGCAAAAACGACCAAAATCATGACCAATTGGAAATTGGAGTTTATTCCCCAACGTTTTTTTAGTCGTTGCATTTTAGCCTAAAAGTTCACTAATTTGATGCGCTAGCTCTGTACCAATACGATCTTGTGCTTCTTTAGTAGCGGCTCCAATATGGGGTGTAAGCGAAATTTTTGGATGCATCAATAATGTAACGGCAGGAGTAGGCTCGTTAACAAACGTATCTAAAGCTGCAAACGCCAAATGCTCGTTATCCAATGCGGCAACAAGTGCTTCTTCATCTACTACACCTCCACGGGCAGCGTTGATAAGGCCTGCACCTTTTTTCATTTTGGCAAATTCAGCAGCACCAATTGTGGGTTTGTCCTGAGCTGGTACGTGTAGCGTAATAAAATCCGATTGTGAAAGCACTTCATCAAATGAACGTGTTTTTACTGCAATGTCTACCGATTGACCATTAAAGAAGTCAACTGCAATAGTAGCCTCTTCCATAAATGGGTCGTAGGCTGCAACGTCCATTCCTAATCCCAAAGCAATTTTTGCCGTAGCTTGGCCAATACGACCAAAACCAACAACCCCTAAAGTTTTACCACGAAGCTCAATACCACCTGCGTAGGCTTTCTTGAGCACCTTAAACTTCGTTTCGCCATCTAATGGCATGTTGCGGTTAGCATCATACAAAAAGCGTACGGCGCCAAACAAATGCGCAAACACCAATTCCGCCACAGAAGAAGATGAAGCTGCAGGTGTGTTGATAACGTGTAAACCTTTTTCACGGGCATAGTCTACATCAATATTGTCCATACCAACGCCACCACGACCAATCAGCTTTAAGCTAGGGCAGGCGTCAATTAATTCTTTACGTGCCGTTGTGGCGCTACGCACCAATAAGCCTGCAATGTTATTTTCATTGATGTAAGCAACAAGTTGTTCTTGTGCTACATTGGTGGTGGTTACTGTATAACCTGCTTGCGTTAATGCATCAATACCTGATTGCGATACGCCGTCATTTGCGTGAATATTCATATGTGAATTATGCTTTTTGTTCTAATCTTTTCATTACATCTACCAATACTTGCACCGATTCAATCGGAAGTGCGTTGTACATCGATGCGCGGTAACCGCCAACAGAGCGATGGCCGTTAATACCGTTTAGACCAGCTTCTTTTGCC
>CATIMP010000115.1 GCA_949528465.1 Bacteroidota bacterium
AAAAGCTTAAATCATTTACGATGAGTCAAAAAATTAGAATTAAACTTAAATCGTACGATTACAATTTGGTAGATCGCTCTGCTGAAAAGATCGTAAAGACTGTAAAGTCAACTGGTGCTGTGGTAACGGGTCCTATCCCATTACCAACGCACAAAAAACTTTTCACGGTATTGCGTTCGCCACACGTTAATAAAAAATCGCGTGAGCAGTTTCAGCTTAGCTCGTACAAGCGTTTGTTGGATATTTATAGTTCTTCGTCAAAGACCATTGATGCTTTGATGAAATTGGAGTTGCCAAGTGGCGTAGAAGTAGAAATTAAAGTATAACACCCTAAGGGAGTAAACATTCAGATTATGTCTGGTTTAATAGGTAGAAAAATTGGTATGACGAGCATCTTTGACGAGAATGGGAAGAATCTTCCCTGTACCGTTATCGAAGCAGGACCATGCGTGGTTACCCAAGTACGTACTAAAGAAAATGACGGCTACGAAGCATTACAGTTAGGTTTTGACGACAAACCCGAACGAAATGTAACTAAAGCTGCAGGCGGTCATTTCAAAAAAGCAAGCACTGCGCCAAAGCGTAAACTTGTAGAGTTTCAAGATTTTGAAGCAGATTACAAACTTGGTGATACCATCACGGTTGATCATTTTACAGCAGGAGAATTTGTAGATATTACGGGTACTTCTAAAGGTAAAGGTTTTCAAGGAGTTGTAAAGCGTCATGGTTTTGCTGGTGTTGGTCAATCCACACACGGTCAGCATAACCGTTTACGCGCACCAGGATCGATTGGAGCAGCTTCTTATCCTGCACGTGTATTCAAAGGAATGCGCATGGCAGGGCAGATGGGGAATGAAAAAGTAACCGTACAAAACTTACGTGTGCTAAAAGTTGTTCCTGAAAAAAATCTTATAGTGGTTAAAGGTTGTGTACCTGGTCACAAGAATGCGTTCATTTTAATTCGCAAGTAATGAAAGTAGCAGTAGTTGATATTAACGGAAAAGATACAGGACGCACTGTTGCGTTAGACAAAGCCATTTTCGGCGTTGAGCCAAATGAGCATGCACTGTATTTGGATGTAAAACAATATTTGGCACACCAGCGTCAAGGAACGCACAAAGCCAAAGAACGTGCTGAGATTACAGGAAGCACGCGCAAGATTAAGAAACAAAAAGGTACAGGTACTGCCCGAGCGGGTAGCATCAAAAACCCGTTGTTTCGCGGTGGTGGTCGTGTGTTTGGACCTCGTGTTCGCTCATACAACCAAAAGGTAAATAAAAACGTGAAGCGTTTAGCACGTAAGTCTGCGTTTAGCCTAAAGGCAAAACAAAAGAATATTACAGTTGTTGAAGACTTTCAGTTTGATGCACCAAAAACAAAATCGTTCCAAGCAGCACTTAGTGCTTTGGGAGTTGCAGATAAAAAATCGCTTTGGGTTTTAGGCGCGCCTAGCCAAAACGTTTACTTGTCTGGAAGAAACCTTACTTCAACAGAAGTACTTACGAACGACGAGTTGAATACATATAAAATTATGAATGCGCAGCATTTGGTTCTTGCAGAAAGTGCCGTGGCTGCCATTGAAGCTAATCTGAGTAAATAATACACGATGAGTATTTTGCTAAAACCCGTCATTACCGAAAAAGCAACCCGCGAAAGCGAGTTACGCAACCGTTACACGTTTTTGGTAAATCCAAAAGCGAATAAGGTTGAAATTAAAAAAGCGGTTGAGGCTGCTTATGGTGTAACCGTTGAAAAAGTGCGCACACTTAACTACGGACCAGAAAGACGATCACGCTATACCAAAAATGGTATTCAGCATTCGAAAACCAACGCTACCAAACGCGCAGTTGTGGAAGTAGCCGAAGGTGAAAACATTGATTT
>CATIMP010000116.1 GCA_949528465.1 Bacteroidota bacterium
GACGATCCGCAAACGGGACACCATACGCTTAACAGCGCATTGCCGCTTGAGGTTATTGAGCGTATTGAAATTGTAAAAGGACCTGCTGCTCGTATTTACGGCCAAAATGCATTTACAGGTGCGATTAATATTGTTACCAAAAAAGTAGATACGAGTAAGGTTACGCTAACCGACCGAGTAGGTAGTTTTGATACGGATCAATTTGGTATTACGGCACAGCACGCAGGAGAAAAACTACAGCATATTGCACATGTTTCGTTACAAGAGAGTGATGGATATAGGCACAATACCGATTTTCAAAACTTTCATGTATTTACGAAAAGTAACTTAGATGTTGGTACAAATCGGCTAAGCCTAATGACCATGTTTTCCGAACGAAAGTTTGGTGCAAATGGATTTTACAGGGCAGTTACCGCTAAAGACCAATACGAAGAAACGCAAAGTAGTTTGGTGGCATTGACAAGTACCATTGCAAGTGAAAATCAAAAATGGACGTGGACGCCTAGAATATTTTGGAAACGGAGTCAGGACGAATATATCTATATAAGAAATAATCCTTCCGTGTTTAGAAACCTGCATATTACCAATAGATTAGGGGCATCTGTAGATGTAAAAAACACAAATACTTGGGGAGCTACAGGCTTAGGAGTTGAATTTTCGAGCGTCAACATTCAAAGCAACAATTTGGGGGATAAAAACAGAACCATTGCGCATCTGTTTTTTGAACATCGGTTTACAACGGGTGCATTAGACATAACGCCTGGCTTTGCATGGAGTAACTACTCTGATATGGGTGATTTTTTCTATCCTGGAATCGATATGGGTTACCGCTTAGGTCAAAACTTCAAGCTGACTTACAACACTGGATATACCTATCGAATTCCTACCTATACCGATTTATACTATATAAGTACGACCACCATAGGAAATCCAGACTTGCTGCCTGAAGAAGCGTTGAGTCATGAAATTTCGCTGCGATATAAAGGCAAAAACGTTTCTATTGAGACGGCAGTATTTAAACGTGATGGCGAAAACTTAATCGATTTTGTTAAGCAATTGCCTAGTGATACGGCATGGGTTGCTGAAAATATTAGTGGAAAAATTACCACTGTTGGGGGCGAAATTAACGCGCAATGGCGTTACCGCATTGGAAAGCAAACGCACGCGTTAGGGGTGTCTTATGCGTATCTAGAAGACGATTATATTAAATCGGTTTATTCAAAATACGCCCTTAATTTTTTAAAGCACGATATAAATATAAATCTGACAAAACAATTTACTTCACGATTTGCATCCACGGCATCTTACCGGTATGCAAAGCGCGCTTTGGGGGAGAATTATCAGCTTTTCAATTTGCAGCTAACATATACGTTGAATTCCAAGTGGCGCATGGAATTGCAAGGTCGCAACTTGTTTGATGTAACCTATTTTGAGAACTTGATTCCGATGCCAAAGGCACACGGTCTGATTTCGTTACACTACACGCTTTAGTCTGTACTTAGCGCATCTATTTGCGCATAAATCAAATGGGTTTCCCAACCGCGATAGGCCAAGTATTGATATAATTTTTGCTTGCGTACTTGAGGTTTGTTTCCTTCTAGTTGTTCCCATTTTTTACTGCTGATTGCCGATATTTTTTCCAAGTAGACTTTGTCGTCAACAGCTGAAAGTGCTTTCCGAATATCGTAATCCGAAATGGAGCGGGTTTTTAATTCTCGTGTAATTCGCAACTTCCCCCAATGTTTTATGGAGAATTTCCCTTGCGCAAATTGCAATGCAAATCGGCTTTCGTTTAGGTAGTTTTCGGATACTAACGTTCCCACAATTTGCGCGATAGCTTCAGGGATCATTTGCATGCTGTAAAGCTTGTTTTTGACCTCTTTGTGGCAACGTTCTTGGTAGGCGCAATAATGGCGCATTTTATCCAGTGCTTCATCAACCGAGTACGTTTTCATATGTGCTAAAATAAAAAAAGCGGCACAAAGGCCGCTTTTGTTTTATACGTGAATCACTTTTCCTTTTCCATCAAAGAAACGGTAGTGTAAATAGGTATACGCATCGCGCGGTACCACTTTAATCCACTTGTTGTATTCAAAATACCATTTCATGCGCTCCGACTTCCAACCTTTGGCAACATAAGCTGCTATAAACGGGTGTAAGTGCAACACAACTTTTTTCTTTTTGTGTTTCGGATTTGCTAGAATCTTTTCTAAGTCTGCTTTTATCTTATCTATCAAAACAATTGGTGCTTCAACCTCTCCATTA
>CATIMP010000117.1 GCA_949528465.1 Bacteroidota bacterium
AAGCCCATGTACTTTAAAAAGTCACGGCGTGAAGTATCGCTTTCTGGAAGCTCGGTCGAACCCAGAACATCTTCAGGAAGTTTTTGTGCAAACTCTTTTTGGCTAAGTTCGTCCACCAAAGTGGATTCCTCATTTAGCTCAACTTCGCTTTTCCAGTATTTCTTTTGGTTGGGCATATGCTAGTTCTTAATAGTGACACTTACCGCATTCTAATCCTCCCATTTGGGCAGCGGTGAGCTTTTCTACTCCGTATTTTTTAGATAGTTCCTCGTGAATTTTGGTATAATATGCATTGTCTTTAATATTCACATTTGTTTCACGGTGACAATTAATACACCACCCCATAGTCAATGAGGAGTGCTGATACATAATTTCCATTTCTTCAACAGGACCGTGACATTTTTGACAATCAACTCCTGCAACCGAAACGTGCTGTGCGTGGTTGAAATATACAAAATCGGGAAGGTTATGAATGCGTACCCACTTCACAGGTTGTGTTTCGCCTGTGTAGCTTTGCGTATTTTCATCCCATCCCACGGCTTTGTAAAGCTTTTTGATTTCGTTGGTATAAAATTCTTTGGTGTACCCCTTTTCTAAATCTTCCTCACCGTTATATTCTGCAATGTTCATGTGACAGTTCATACACACATTTAAAGAAGGAATTCCAGAGTGTTTAGAAACGCGCGCCGACGAGTGACAATACTTACACTCAATTTGGTTGGCGCCAGCATGTATTTTGTGCGAGTAATGTATCGGTTGAATAGGCATATATCCTTGGTCAATTCCTACTTGCATCAAATAACTGTATCCAACATAAGCACTTGAAAGCAGCAAGAACACTACTGTAACAAATACCAAAAATGGGTTCTGCGCGTAGGCTTTCCAAAGTGGTGTGCGTTTTGGTTTTTCTTCTTTTACTATTTCAATGCCGTTAGTAGCAGCAATTTGCTTGAGCGTTTTGGTAACCAAAAACAACATGACCACAAGTGCGGCAAGCACCAATACGAGAACAGCCAAGATAAGGTCGTTGCTCAAACTGCTTTCAGACGAAACGGGAGCTGCAGCAGGCATCGCGCCAGGGGGTGGCGGTGGTGGTGTGTAGTCTGTGTAGGCTAGAATATTGTCAATATCCGCGTTCGACAATTGTGGAAACGAGGTCATTACAGAACCGTTGTATTCCTCATAAATGGCAACTGCTTGCGCATCGCCAGACTTAACCATTGCCGTAGAATTCTTGATCCAGCTGTAAAGCCACTCTTTGTCGTACTTAGCACTAACGCCAGCAAGCGCAGGGCCTACAGCACGTTTGTTCAATTTATGACATGCAGCACAGTTGGCATTAAATAATGCTTTACCCTTTTGAACGTCGGGTTCTTGTGCGGCAACAACAAAGCTGAAACAAAAAGAGAGAATCAGTAACGGAAGGTGAGCCAGAAAGCTGTCCTTGTGCATAGGTGGTTAGTTGTTGATATAATTCGAACCATTCGAATTAGACAGCAAAATTACGACACAGACCTCATTTTAAAAACCACAAGACGCTTAAAGATATAATTTATACTTTGTCTAAATAATATGCTATTTTATTGATTTTGTGTAATTTACAAAAATCATGTTTAGTCTTTTTTTAACAAAAATTAATTAAATAATCGTGTATTTTTGTGCCATTATGGAATGCCGCAAAAGAAATTTCAACTACTTGATTGTATGTACCCTATGTGTTTTGAATTCCGCTGTGTTTGCGCAGGAAGGGAAAACACAGTTAAGTGCGCCAGAAAAACTTACCGAATTATTAGCGAAAAAAATCGAATTAGACCGAGAAGCATCCGAAAAGAAGCAATTTACAATTCAGGTTCACTACGGAAATTACGAGTCTACTACTGCTATTTTAGAAGCGTTTGAAATGGATTATCCAGAGCTACCTGCGCGTCTTGTTTTTGAAACACCAAATTATAAAATACGAGCAGGATATTTTGCCACGGAACGCGAAGCGTTAGCAGTTTTAGCAACAATAAAACGTCGTTATAAAGCCGCTTTTGTTCTAAAGCCTTAGGCTTATTTTAGCTTTTTCTTGACAGCAACTTCTTGGTATCCTTCTACAACATCACCTTCTTTGATGTCGTTAAATCCTTTTATTTGCAATCCACAATCGTAGCCTTTACTAACTTCCTTGACATCGTCTTTAAAACGTTTCAAAGACTCCAAGGATCCGGTATGAATCACGACACCCTCACGAATAATACGAACACCCGTGTTGCGTAGAATTTTTCCATCGGTTACCATACAACCAGCAATAGTTCCAATTTTTGAGATTTTGAAGGTCTCGCGGATTTCAGCATTTCCTGTAATTTCTTCTTTAAATTCAGGCGAAAGCATGCCTTCCATAGCGTCTTTAAGATCGTTTATGGCATCGTAAATAATGGAATAACTTCGAATATCGATTTCCTCTTTTTCTGCCAATTGGCGTGCTGTTCCCATAGGTCGCACATTAAATCCAATAACAATTGCGTCAGATGCTGATGCAAGAAGTACGTCCGACTCCGTAATCGCACCCACCCCTTTGTGGATGATATTTACTTGAATTTCTTCCGTAGAAAGTTTTTGGAATGAGTCGGTCAATGCTTCAACAGAACCGTCTACATCTCCTTTTAAAATAATATTAAGTTCTTTAAAGTCACCTAATGCTATACGACGTCCAATTTCATCCAGCGTAATATGACGTTGCGTTCGTACCGATTGCTCGCGGACGAGTTGGGTTCGTTTTGTAGCAATTTGCTTTGCTTCGCGTTCGTCTATATAAATATTAAATCGGTCTCCAGCTTGAGGCGCACCATCAAGTCCAAGAATAGAAACAGGCGTTGATGGTCCAGCTTCGGCAACCTCGCGTCCATGCTCGTCGTGCATTGCACGGACCTTCCCGCTGTGGCGTCCCGCCAAAATATAATCACCGATTTTCAGCGTACCCGTTTGTACCAGTATGGTAGAAACGTAACCACGTCCTTTATCCAAATAAGCCTCTACAACTGTACCTTGTGCAGCTCTATCTGGGTTAGCCTTGAGTTCTAATAACTCTGCTTCAAGCAATACTTTTTCTAAAAGTTCTTCAACACCTTGACCTGTTTTTGCAGAAATATCATGCGACTGAATTTTACCGCCCCAATCTTCTACCAATAGGTTCATTCCTGCCAAGCTTTCCTTGATTTTTTCTGGATTTGCAGCAGGTAAATCTACTTTATTGATGGCAAAAACAATAGGGACCGATGCTGCTTGTGCATGACTTATTGCTTCTTTGGTTTGAGGCATTATGTTATCGTCAGCAGCTACAACAATAATTACTAAATCTGTAACCTGTGTTCCTCGAGCTCGCATTGCGGTAAAAGCTTCGTGACCAGGAGTATCTAAAAATGCGATTTTTTGACCGCTTTTCAACGTTACGCCATAAGCACCAATGTGCTGTGTAATTCCTCCCGATTCCCCTTGAATAACATTCGCATTTCGAATATAATCTAGTAAAGATGTCTTTCCATGATCAACATGACCCATCACGGTCACAATTGGTGCGCGTGGTTTTAGGTCTTCCGGTTTGTCTTCAATTACCTCAACAGCTTCTTCAATGTCCGAAGTAATAAACTCAACCTCATAGCCAAATTCTTCGGCTACTACAGACAGGGTTTCGGCGTCCAAACGTTGATTCATAGTAACCATGATACCAAGTGTCATACACGCAGAGATAATTTGGGTAGAACTTACATCCATCATAGTGGCTACCTCGCCAACCGTAACAAATTCAGTTACTTTTAAAACCTTACTTTCCGCTTCTTGAAGTGCTTCTTCTTCTACCGATTTTTGACGGTGAGAATCTCTTTTCTCACGACGGTATTTTGCCCCTTTGGACTTCGAAGTTTTACCTTGAAGTTTTTCTAAGGTTTCACGAATTTGCTTTTGGATTTCTTCTTCTGTTGGCTCCTCTTTCTGAACCGCAGGACGTTGTTGTTTTGGGCCGCCTCTGTTTTGATTTGGCTTGCGATTTCCTGGTCCTGTATCTTTTGTGATACGTTTTCTGCGACGTTTATTTCCTTCGCCATCAGCAGGTTTTTTAGGCTCGGGTTTTTTAAATTGCGTAAGATCTATTTTTTGACCAGTCGCTTTTAATCCACTTAACTTTTTGTAATGCGTTGTAATTCTATCGCTTGGAGTGGCTGCGGGTGTTTCCTCCGTTTTGGTTTCAAGTGTTGTTTTATCTTCAGGTGTTGTTTTAACCTGTGGAGTTGCTTCAACCTTAGGGGCTGCTTCAACTTCAGGTGTTGCTTCAACAACTGGTTTTTCTTCTTTTTTCTGCGCTACTTTAGGTTCTGGCGCAGGTTTTGGAGCGGGTTCTTTTTTGGGTGCAGGCTTTGGTTTTGGGTTTAAATCAATTTTACCAACTGTTTTTAACCCTTCCAGTTTAGACTTTCCACGTACTACCGAATCGGATTTTGGCGCAGGTGGTGCTGGCGGAACCTCTTTTTGAGTTTGCTCAAGAATAGCTTCTTTTTCTTTACGCTTTTCTTCAAAAACTTCGTGCGAAGCCTCTTTTTTGGAGCGATCGGTTTGAAACGCATCTAAAAGAAGTTCATACTCCTGCTGCGAAATTTTGGTTGTGGGTCGAGCTTCTACTTGAAACCCCTTTTCTCCAAGAAATTCCACAGCACGATCCAACGAGATGTTTAACTCGCGGAGTACTTTGTTTATTCGAATCGTTTTTAAATCAGCCATAAAATATTTGTGAGCTCAAAATTAAAAAAATGTGCGGTTATTCGTTAGTGAACTCTGCGCTTAGTATGTTTCGTACGTCCTTGATTGTTTCTTCTTCCAAATCAGTGCGTTTTACTAAGTCCTCTACATCTTGTTCTAACACGCTTTTTGCGGTATCTAATCCTACCTTTTTAAATTCTTCAATAATCCATGCTTCGATTTCGTCAGAGAATTCCGTAAGTTCTACATCTTCCTCCATACCTTCACGATACACATCAATTTCGTACCCTGTAAGTTGCCCAGCAAGTCGGATATTAAATCCACCACGACCAATAGCTTTTGACACCTCACTTGGATCCATCATAACCTCAACACGCTTGTTTTCTTCATCTATTTTTACAGATGTTACCTTTGCAGGGCTCAAGGCTCTGGTAATCAATAATTGGGTGTTGTTGGTATAGTTAATAACGTCAATGTTTTCGTTACCCAATTCACGTACAATTCCATGAATACGCGATCCTTTCATTCCCACACAAGCACCAACTGGGTCAATGCGATCATCATACGAATCAACGGCTACTTTTGCTTTTTCACCAGGGACACGAACGGCTTTTTTGATGGTAATTAGCCCGTCAAAAACTTCTGGAATTTCTTGTTCAAAGAGTTTTTCCAAAAACTTAGGCGCAGTTCTAGACATGATGATACTTGGCTTGGTGCCTTTGAGCTCAACACTTTCAATAATTCCGCGAACATTGTCGCCTTTGCGGTAAAAATCAGATGGAATCTGACGATCTTTAGGCAAAATGATTTCATTGCCTTCATCGTCTAATAAAATGACGACACGGTTGCGAATGTGATGCACCTCAGCGGTGTAAATCTCCCCAACCAAATCAATAAATTGTTTGTAAATAATGGTGTTGTCGTGCTCGTGAATACGCGCTACCAAATTTTGACGTAATGACAATACCATACGGCGACCTAATTGTGCCAATTTCACTTCTTCAGACACGTCTTCGCCAACCTCAAAATCGGGTTCAATTTTACGCGCTTCAGAAAGTTCGATTTCTTCGTTTGGCTCTTCTACTTCACCGTCTTCAACAACAATACGGTTACGCCAAATTTCTAAATCTCCTTTATCTGGGTTGATGATAATATCGAAGTTGTCGTCGGTCCCGTATTTTTTCTTTAGCGTGGAACGAAATACTTCTTCCAAAATGGACATGAGCGTTACACGGTCAATGAATTTTTCATCTTTAAATTCCGAGAAAGACTCTATAAGTGCCAGATTTTCCATGTTTACTTATTGAATTGAATTTGAACAGTTGCTTTTTTAATGTCT
>CATIMP010000118.1 GCA_949528465.1 Bacteroidota bacterium
CCAAGCTTTCTGAAAAACAACAACGTGTTTTTCAGATGAAATATTTTGACGAGCTTACCTTTGAAGAAATTGCTAAAATTACTTCATGGAATACCAACTCAATAAAAACAGCATTTTATGCTGCTAAAGAAAAAGTAACGGTACACGTAATGGAAACCATATGAAAAAGGAACATTTACATCACGAACAAATGGGGTATCAAATACCCAAAGGCTATCTAGAGCATTCCAAAAAAGAAATGCTCGCTTTTTTAGAGCATCCATCAAAAGAGCAAAAGCCTGCTGAATCTAGTTGGAAAAAAAATATACTTGCTATTGCTGCCACTGCAGTATTAGCCGTTGGTATATTTTCCATCAATTCGTACAGCATGCAAGACGAGTCATTTGAGCAACTAACCATTGAGTCATTAGAAGTTTCTGAAGAAGATTTTGATCAGTGGTTTGATGAAAATTTTGTCTTAAATGAGGTCTAAATAAAACTATTTTCAAAAACATAGGTCTAAACAACAAACACAAAAAATAAATAATATGAAAACCATCAAAATAACCTCACTAATAGTAGCCATCTTGATTGGGCAAATTGCCTTAGCACAAGACGAAGCACCAAAAGGAAAGGAAAAAATATTCACTGCTGAGCAATTGGAAATGCTTAAAGCGCAAAAAGAAGCGGTCAAAGAAAACAGAGAAGAACTTAAGGCCAGTCTTTCTGATGAGCAACGCGCTATTTTAGACAATAAAGATCTTGACAGAAAAGAGCGTCAAGAAGCACTTAGAGCCACGTTTACCGACGCACAAAAAGATTTACTTAGTGCGAACAAAGGTGAAATTAAAGCCCTTAAAGAACAGTTTCACGCAACCGTAACTGACGATCAAAAACAAGCCTTAAAGCAGCGTCGTAAGCGAATGAAAAACCGCGTGCGAAATATGAAAGAAAAAAAGGAACAGTTTAATGAGCGTAAAGAAAACTGGAAAGAACGCAAAAAGAAAAATGGATAAAAACGAAGGGGTCTTTGACCCCTTTTTTTGTTTAAATTTAGTGAATGCATAAAATAACACTCCTTTTTATTTGCATTGCAGCTTTGGTTAGGGCTCAAGAAATTGAGCCAACCGAAGCTGATGCTATTTTAGACGATCTTTTTACTGCGGACAGCCTTGATATTTTGGATTTTTTTGATGACCTCAAAAAGCAAGATTACTTATATGTCACAGTACTTTATAACAACAAAACGCTATTTTCTGGGCGTGACTTTGGCGTAGAACAGTACAGTGCTTTTCCAAGTATTAGCTACATCGGGAGTAATCATTTTTTTGCAAATCTTAGCTCCGGATATTACAGCAGCATAAATCCAAACTGGGATTTTGTTACATTAAGTGGTGGATATTCAAACTATATCGACAAGAAGAAAACACTTTTGGCAACTGGAGTATACTCATACTCTTCCTACACCCAAGACGTAGCTGACTTAAACAACCATCGTGTCTCCGTAGGGTTGAGCTTTCGCAAAAAATGGTTTAGAAATTCGCTCACGGCAGGCTATTTATTTGGTGGTGCTAGTTCATCGTTTGTGTCAAATAACGCTTATGTTTCAATAGATATATTGGATACAAATTCATTAGATATTTCCATACAACCACGATTTGGATTGTTTTGGGGAAACCAAACCGATGAGCAAATAATATTTAGACCGTTTCAAGAAACGTATGTATACAACGATTATTTTCAATTATTGAATACGGAGTTAAGCATACCTGTTGAATTTGACTTTGGAAATTGGGATGTAGAAATTGATTATACGTTTTCATCTCCAAATCCATTACCAAGCGAGGAAGGTCTCGAAAATACAGGATTTATTTCGCTTTCTGTGGGCTACTTAATCAGTTTATAAACGACATAAGCGTAAATGATGCCGCAGGTGTAATTGAATGAATTGTTGTGTTAATCTCTTATTCAATCTTCCAATAAAGACATGCCTAAATATCCCTTTTTTAGCATCATTTTCAGGAAAGTCCACAAAGAATGCATCGGCCTGTTCACGGGTTTTTTGCCATTTTAAAATTAAATCTGCGGTACTCATTTCAGATGGAAACTTTTGCACCACTTCAGGAGCATTGACTTTTAAAATACCTAACCTAAGCGTTGTAAAAAAAAATGTGAATTTCAAACGTGTTACTACAGAAACATGAACTAAAGCAGACGGATCTTGCGTTTTAAGTTTGATGTATGCCAACACACCGCGTTCCACCATCCAACAATGATAAAGATGCTGTATTACACTCCATTTTCCTTGCTTTGCTTGATGTAAGTCAGTGTGAGAAAGACCAGCAAGTTTTTGCTTAATGCTGTGTAAGGACGTAAAAGATTCAGAGAAACGCATTACCTTCCAAAATCATCAGAAACGCGGACAATATCGTCTTCGTCAGATGGATGATTGGCGTCGGTGTGCTGCCAAATTTCAGCAACAAGTGCTCGGCTTTGCAAACCTACTAGTCGGTGTCGTTCGCCTTGTTGTAAACGCACTTGATCCCCTTCATTAAGGACTTCAACTTCGCCTTGTTCATCTGTTGCAGAACGAATAATCCCTGCTGAACCTTTATATACGCGCCAAATTTCGGCACGACGGTGATGATACTGCCAGGACAAACGAACTTCGGGGGCAACAATCAAAATTTTTGGACTTAGCTTTCCGCCAATACGAAGAGAGTCTACATCTAGTCCAGAAAAAAAGTGGTTGGCAAAATCTTGTGCCTGAGCCTCATCAATAACCAAAAATCCGCCCCAAGGACGCTCAAAGTCGTATGCCACTACTCGAAAACCAAGGGCTTCCATTTGCTCCTTTATTTCTTCAAAAGTATTCATCAGTTTTTTTACGAATATAATCCACCAAGTGCCTGCAGCACAAATAAATTCAGCCAAATTTTCATAAAATCTCTATCTTGAAGAAAATTTTAACTACATGTTTGAGCTGCTATACGCCAAGCTTTTGGATGAAAAGACCAAAAAGCGAAGCGAACGAATCATCATCAATATTGCTATTGTCAGCTTTGTTATCCACTTGGCAATCATTGCGCTAAACGACTTAAACCTTTTGGGCTCAGCTATTTTGGGTGAATTATTCACAAACCCAATTTCAGCGATTTACACTCCTTTTTCGTTTATTTTAGTCTACGAAGTCTATTTGTTGATCTACTATCTGCCAAAGTCTATGACTATTTACATTGGGAAACAATACGAGATTATCATGCTTATTATTATTCGGCGTTTATACAAAGACTTGTCAAATATTTCACTGGAAGGAAATTGGCTTGAAAGCGCTGAAAACCTGCAATTTATCTATGATATTATCGCCACTATAATCTTGTTTTTGCTTATTCATTTATTTTATAAAATGAATAAATTTCGTGTCCGTAAATTGCTAAAACTTACCGAAACCAGACCAGAACTTATTCGGTTTGTGAAATTCAAAAAAGCACTTGCGGTTTTATTGGTACCTACATTCTTAGTCATTGCACTTTTTAATTTATTTGATTGGGCAACACACATAACAGAGTTACAGTCAGGACTAAAAAAAGGCTTGGATATTAATGCCGTTTTCTTCGATGATTTCTTTACTGTGCTTATTTTAGTAGATGTATTGTTGGTGTTATTTTCGTTTGCCCATACCGATAAATTCAACAAGGTAATTCGAAATTCAGGATTTGTGATTTCTACTATTCTAGTGAAGTTATCGTTTAGTGTAACAGGGCTCCAAAACGTAATACTGATTGTTTCTGCAGTAGCGTTTGGTGTAGTGATTTTATGGATTCACAAGCTATTTGAACAAAACAAGCTACCCACCAATTACTAAAAAACCTACACCGGGTAAGTTTTGCATAAACTCGAAAAAAAACAGGTTTGAGGCTACCTGAGTGTTCAAGGATCCGCACATGCGGCTTGCTTTAGCACCCAAAACTCACCTCTTCGAATTATATTAGCGTTGAGTTTATCAAAAAATGTACCTGATGTAGGTTGGGCATTAAGAAGGCAATTGCGCCTCCAAATACTTTTTTAAAGATAGCACTTTTTTCTGAATTTCTGTTTGATTTGCAGCGGACGCATCGGTCTCTTTGCTTGCCTGCACAGCAATCTGCAAAGCGCACATTGCCAACACATCTTGTTTGTCTTTAACAGCATAGTTTTTTTCAAAATGCTCTACCATACTGTTTATACTTTTTGCGGCTTCGCGTAAAATAGCCTCTTCCCCTTCTGGAACACTTAACGGATATACCCTGTCACCAATCGAAAGTTTAATTTTTTGCATCAGTCTCCAATTTCAAGTTGTGCAATGCATGCATCAACTTCGTTAATTAGGGCATCTATGTGGTGAAGTGCCCGTTTTTTTGCGGCAGTATCTCCAGTATTTATTCCTTGTACAGACTTAAGTGCATCGTATTTTTCTTGCCACGTACGCGACACTTCGTGTTTCTTTTCCAACTTATTAGTAGTTTCTGCCAAGGCATGTTTGAGCCGTTCATTTTGCTGCTCCAATTCATGTAATTTAGTTACCAGTTTATGCAACTGGTTCTCTAATTGTTGTAAATCTTGCAATGCAGCGCTTTCCATATGGCATAAATTCATCTCAAATGTACCTAAGCTATCACGTATATACAAGTATTACGTTATAAGGTTTGTGTATTTTTGTTCTTATGAACCGAATAATCTTACCACTTACACTATGTTGTTGTGTATCCGCAATGGCACAATATTATCAACCACCTGTTGATATTCCCATCCAACTATCTGGAACTTTTGCAGAACTCCGAGGCACTCATTTTCATGCAGGAATAGATATTAGGACACAAAGTAAAGAAGGCCTGCCCTTACGTGCAGTGGCGGATGGATATGTTTCACGCATAAAAATTCAACAAGGCGGATATGGTAAAGCGCTATACATCAATCACACGAATGGAACCACAAGTGTGTATGCACATTTACAGCGCTACAGTGATAAGATTGTTCCATTTGTTCGAAAAAAACAATACGCCAACAAAAGCTATCACGTACATTTTTATCCAGAGCCAACTGAAATAGCTGTAAAAAAAGGTGAGATTATAGGATTTTCTGGAAATACAGGATCTTCATATGGGCCGCATTTGCATTTTGAATTACGCAACAGCGCAAATCAAATTCCGTTTAATCCAATACTGGGCGGAATTGATGTAAAAGACACACGTAGGCCAATAATTAGAGAAGTTTTTGCGTATCCGATAAATGGTGTCATAAATCAATCAGAAGAAAAAATACAGTTGAATATTACACAGAAAAATGATAGCCTATTTGTTACTAATCCTGTGGTAGCGCACGGGAAAATAAGCTTTGGGATACAACATTTTGACCGACAAGACAATTCGTATAATAAAAATGGAACCTTTGAAATATCGGCAAATCTTAATGGAAAACAACGCTTTTTGGCACGATTTGACACGCTCTCTTTTGACGACACAAAACACATGCACAAACTTGTTGATTACAAACATTATGTTGACACCAAAAAGAAAGTGATGCGCCTATTTAACCCCTTTGAGGTGGCCGTTCCTTTTGTTGAGTTTTTTGAAAATGGATTAATCGATATTCATGAAGGAATACGCTATACGTATAATGTAACACTTCGCGATGCAGCAGGTAATAGTACCCATTTAATCATACCAATTATTGGAAAAAAAGAGGAGGTTTGGGTACAAAAAAAACAACCCACCAAAGGAAAAATGATTCAAACAGACAGAGATTACCTTTTTGAATTTGACGCTGCGGAAATATATTTTAACGCCAATACATTTAGCGAATCTACGCCTCTCGATATTTCAATGGACAAAGACACCTTATGCATTGAAAACCCGTATGCGTATTTTAACAAACCTTATAAACTCACCGTTAAGAAAACAGATACGCTTAAAGGTGAATATCTCGCACTAAAACAAGCCAACCGCTGGGGATTTGTAACCAAAAGAAATGCGAAAGGAAATTTTACTGCTAAACTGAAGAATATTGGGAGGATTGCAGTTCTTCAAGACACCATAGCACCTACCATAATTGATCAAAAAAACATAAGTAATCGATGGATTTCGTTAGAAAAAGATATTCGTTTTTCTGTAAAAGATTTAGAAACTGGCATTGATCGCTATGAAGGATATTTGAACGACAATTGGATATTGTTTGAATATGAGCATAAAAAAGGGGAATTGACATTTCGGTTCAAAGACCCCATAAAACTGTCGCAAGTAAAACATAAATTAAAGCTAATTATTTGGGATAAAGCAGGGAACAACACTACATTTGAAACAACGTTTTATCGTAAAGAATGAAAAAGTGTATTGGGGCATTGTTGTTTTGGTTTAGTTCGTTGGGAATTGTCGCACAAAACGCAACAGTTCATGGTATTGTAACAAATTCGAATCAGGAGTCTATTCCATTTGTAACCATTACTACCAATTTTGGATTAGGCACAACAACTAACGAAAATGGCTTTTTTCAGCTCGATGTTCCAGAAGGGAAACAAATTGAGTTGACGTTGTCCCATATTGGACATAAAAAAATCACTCTCTCTTTAAGCTTAAAACCGAATACTTCTACCGAACTTCATCCCGTTATGAACACTAAAATCGAGCAGATCGGTGAAGTTGTAATTCAGGGAAATCGATCCGCCCGTGTACGTGGTGTAACTGTTCTTTCGCCAAAAGCTATTCGTACCATCACCGGGGCTAATGCAGGTGTCGAAAACCTATTGTTGAGCTTGCCAGGTGTCAATTCCAACAATGAACTTAGCACGCAATATGCCGTCAGGGGTGGAAACTACGATGAAAATTTAGTCTATGTAAATGGAATAGAAGTTTATCGACCTACTTTAATTAGGGCAGGGCAGCAAGAAGGCTTGAGTTTTCTAAATCCAGATCTCATTCAAAATGTAACGTTTAAGGCTGGTGGATTTGAAGCCAGATATGGCGATAAACTTTCATCCGTTTTAGATATCAGCTATAAAACACCTACGCAAACCGAAACAAGCATTGAGGCAAGTTTATTAGGCGGAAGTATAAGCTATGGCACTGCAAAAAAGAATTGGTCTGCAATCGCTGGCGTGCGTTATCGAGACAACCAATTACTTGTAAATCAAAAAGAAACGAGCGCACAGTACCAACCCGCTTTTGCCGATGCACAAACCTTTATCACCTATCAAAAACAGGAAGCATGGAAGTTTCAATTTTTAGTATCAATTTCTAGAAATGATTACAACTACGCTCCACAAACGCGGCAAACCAATTTTGGAACAGTTTCTGATCCACGTGCTCTTTTGGTGTATTATAGCGGAGAAGAAAAAGACGTATATCAAACATATTTAGGAGCACTTAAAACTACGTTCCAGCCTAACAAGAAAACACAATATACACTTACTGCGTCAGTCTATCATACCAAAGAACAAGAATATTTTGACATATTAGCACAATACTTGTTAGGGGATCCAAATACTGAAATTGGCTCTGAAGATTTGGGGAGTGTTTCCTTTGCAGAAGGTGTTGGCAGCCAACACACGCATGGTAGAAACGATTTTGATGCACTGATTACATCCATTGATATTGCAGGAAAACACATCGGTAAAAAGCATGAATTGCGTTGGGGAGTTCAGCTAAAGTCAGAAGATATTCGTGACCGTGTTGTGGAATGGGAAAAGATTGACTCTGCTGGATTTTCCATACGTCCGCCTGCACTCATGGCAAAAAACAATCAACCCTATGAACCTTTTGAAGGTCCACTAGTGCTATTCAACAATATTCGAGCAACACAACAAAGTACGCTTAACAGAATATCGGGGTACTTGCAATGGAAAAATCGCTTTTTAATGCGTAACAGCGTAGCATGGCTGTCGGCAGGCGTCCGTATACATCATTGGGAGTTAACTAATTTTAGTAATTCGGGAAGTACCTTTTTTAGCCCACGTGTTCAATTGAGTTTGCAGCCTGTAAAAAATCCAAATATAGTGTCGCGTTTATCGCTTGGAAGCTATACGCAAGCTCCTTTTTACAAAGAACTACGCGACAGGAGCGGCAACATAAACCCAGATGTAAAACCACAACAATCTTTTCATGTTGTTGCAAGTCATGATAGAAAATTTTCACTTTGGGACAGGCCTTTTGTGTTTCAGGCAGCGGCGTATTACAAGTATTTGTGGGATGTAAATCCGTATACGCTGGAAAATGTGCGCATTCGATATTTCGCAGACAATAACACCAAAGCATGGGTGTACGGACTTGATATGCGCCTAAACGGCGAGTTTGTTCCAGGTACTGAATCATGGATTAGTTTGGGCCTATTAAAAGCTGAAGAAAACCAAAACAATAGAGGTAAAATTGCACGCCCAACTGATCAGCGATTAAAATTTGCGATGCTGTTTCAGGACTATGTGCCTAGATTACCATTTTTAAAAATGAATCTAAATTTGGTGTACAATACAGGGTTGCCGGGTGGATCGCCAAGCTACGCTGACGCCTATAATTACCAAAGCAGACTCCGTGATTACAAACGTGCCGATATTGGTTTTTTATATGTCATAAAAGATGATACCCGTTTTAAAAACACCTTTCGTGCTTTTGAAGAACTGCAAATTGGAGTTGAAATTATCAATGTATTTGACGTTCAAAACGCCATCACAAATACTTGGGTGCGAGATGTATATACACAACGCCAATTTGGTATTCCAAACTACATGACCCCCCGCGTTTTTAACATAAAGCTAAGCGCACGATTTTAACTATTGGCGTAATCCACTAATATAGCTACCAACTTATCTATCTCTGTTTTGGTGTTCAATGCCGAAAATGAGAATCGAAGAGAAGGCGATTTATTCTCCTCTTCTGTAAGTAAAGCGTTAAGCACGTGAGATCCCGACGTACTTCCTGACTGGCAAGCACTTCCTTTTGAACAACAAATTCCTTGTAAGTCTAGGTGAAATGCAAGTAATTGCGCCTTCTTCTCGCTCATGGGAAGACGTGCGTTGACAATTGTGTGCGTACTACTATCGAAATCAGCACAAGCGCCATTAAAAGTGGTTCCCGGTAATGCGTTTTCCAGTTTTTGTATGCAATACTTTTTAAGTGTCTTAAGTTTTGTGGTATCTGCTTCCAAGGTTTCGTGGGACATGCGCAACGCCGCTTCCATACCTACAATATTATGTACCGATTCTGTGCCAGCGCGCATACCGCGCTCTTGTGCACCTCCCAAAAACAAGGCACCCAAGGCAGTTTGTTTTCGAGCATATAAAAATCCAACTCCTTTTGGACCGTGAAATTTATGTGCCGCTGCTACTGCAAAATCAATTGGTAATTCGCCCACGTTTAAAGGAAAATGACCTATCGATTGCACGGTGTCTGAGTGAAAAAGTGCATCATGAATATGACAAAGATTTCCTACTGCTTCTACATCCAAAACAGTACCAACTTCGTTGTTTATATGCATCAAGCTTACCAATTTCTTGGCTGGTATTTCTGAAAGTAATCGTTCCAAATCGTCCATATCGGGTTGCCCATTTGGTAAAACTTTTACCATATGAAGCGTAATTAAACCCTGCGAAGCAAGATGTTCCAACGGGTTTAAAACTGCATGATGCTCAATGGGAGAACTGATAATGTGTTTGATTCCCAAATGATGAACCGCGCATTGAATAACGGTATTATCTCCCTCAGTTCCACCAGACGTAAAAATGATTTCTTGCGGCAGTGTGCCAAGTAGATTAGCAATATATTTCCGTGCAGATTCAACTTTGGCTTTTGCTGCGCGCCCTGCTGCATGCACAGAAGATGGATTACCATAATGGGCTTTCATGGTTTGATGCATCGCTTCAACTACTTCTGGGAAAATAGGCGTGGTTGCAGCGTTGTCAAGATAGATTAAATCCATCTGAATTAGTTTGGCTCAAAAGCGCGAAGCGTTTTGGTAATAATATTTACACAAGCCATGAGCTCGTCTTCATTCATCACTAGCGGAGGTGCAAAACGGATGATATTTCCGTGTGTTGGCTTTGCAAGCAAGCCATTTTCTTTTAGTGACAAACAAATATTCCATGCCGTATCGCTTTCTGGGGAATCATTAATTACAATAGCATTTAACAATCCCTTGCCGCGAACAAGCGTAACAATTTTACTCGTTTTGATGTATTCGTTTATGGCATTACGGAAAAGCACTCCGAGTTTACGCGCATTCTGCGCAAGGTTTTCATCTTTCACTACGTTTAATGCTGCCGTAGCAACCGCAGCCGCAATTGGGTTACCACCAAAAGTACTTCCGTGCTCGCCTGGCTGTATAACATCCATTACTGCGTTGTCTGCTAACACTGCTGAAACAGGATAAACACCGCCACTAATCGCCTTACCTAAAATTAAAATGTCTGGTGCAGCAAACGTGTTGGGCTGACGCAAACAGGCAGACTCACAATTACAATTTCCACAAACCGCTAATAATGAGCCAGTTCGGGCAATTCCAGTTTGAATTTCATCGGCAATTAAAAGCACTTCGTGTTCATTGCATAATTGCTGAACATCGCGTAAATAGTTTTCGTCTGGGGTGAAAATTCCTGCTTCTCCTTGGATAGGCTCAACAAGAAAACCGACAATATTTTTGTTAGAGGTAAAAACTGCTTTAAGCGCGTTGATGTCATTATGTGGAATAGAAATGAATCCTGGCGTATAGGGTCCAAAGTCTTTTTTAGCTGCATGGTCATCAGAAAACGAAATAATGGTGGTAGTTCTTCCGTGAAAATTGTTGTTACACACCACAATTTGCGCTTGTTCTTGTGGAATTCCCTTTTTCTGAACACCCCATTTTCGAGCAATTTTAATAGCCGTTTCAACAGCTTCTGCTCCCGAATTCATGGGCAAAATTTTATCAAATCCAAAATACTCGGTGATAAACGCCGCAAAAGGACCAAATGCGCTATTGTGAAACGCACGCGATGTCAAGCATAGCTGTTGTGCTTGCTCTTTTAGTGCTTCAACAATTTTTGGATGACAATGACCTTGATTTACTGCGGAATAGGCAGATAAAAAATCGAAGTATTTCTTGCCCTCAACATCCCACAAATAAACGCCTTCTCCTCTGTCTAAAACCACAGGCAACGGGTGGTAGTTGTGTGCGCCGTGCTGATGCTCTAAATCTATGAATTGGTCTGTAAGCGAAATCTTTGTTGACATAATAAACAAAAATACTAAAGCCTGTGCCAATAAAAAAGTTAAACCTCGGTTTCGTAGGTTTTTTCTATAAAGTCGACAAGGGAACGATACCCATTTCTAGAGATAAAAATCTTCTTACCATTAGTAAGCACAATCGTGTATTGTACATTTCGTAAAATAGATTTTATGGCTGTAATGCAAACCACACAAGTTCTACTAACACGGAAAAAAGTTTTTGCATCTTGTAGCCTTTTTTCAATTTCTTGAATAGACATGTTTAAAACTAAAAAATCATCTTTAGCGTGACTTTTAAGCACCACTTCTGCTTTATCTTTTCCTTTGTGCGTTTCAATGCAAATAATTTCATCAACAGAAACAAAATCAATCGAATACCTGTCAGATGCTGCTAAATGTTTTGGAACAAAACCATTTTTGGAATTAAATTGTGTAACCAAATCAGCATCGTAAACTTGTTTATCATTTGTACTTTTAAGCTTCTTTTCAATCGTATCAACTGTTGCAATCAAGTCCTGAATTTCAATAGGTTTTAGCAAATAATCTACCACTTGATAACGAATGGCGCGAAGGGCAAATTCATCATGTGCCGTACACATCACAACCTGCATATCGTCGTGATTAACCTCATCCAAAATATCAAAACCACTTCCTTCGTCAAGAACAATATCTAAAAATAAAATATCAGGCTTAGAAGAACACAAATACTCAACTGCTTTTTTCTTTTTGGAAAAAGAAGCAACAAGTTTAATCTTTGGGCAATACTTTTCTATGTAATACGATAAAAGTGCGATATTGCGTGCTTCGTCGTCAACAATTACTGCGGTAAACAAATTGAGTAAATTTTAATTGGAGCGAATGTATAACATTTTTTTTTGGTGTGCGAACAATTTTTAGAGCGTATATATTTAACTAATTATAATTGATACTACAATGAAACATATTTCAAGTGCACAAAACACAATTGTCAAGGAACTGATTTTACTACAGTCTAAGGCAAAGATGCGTAAGGAAAAACTTCAGTTTGTAGTTGAAGGACAACGCGAATTACAGCTTGCTCACTTAGCTAAATATCAGATTCAGACTATTTTTTGGTGTGCAGAAATATTTGATGAGTCTCAATTTATACCATGGCAAAAACAATTTGAGCAAAACATTGAAATCATATCGGTTTCGTTGGCGGTCTATCAAAAGATCGTGGTTCGCGATAGCACAGAAGGAGTTGTGGGGATTGTAAATCAAAAAAGCAATTCATTGGAATCATGGCA
>CATIMP010000119.1 GCA_949528465.1 Bacteroidota bacterium
CGTTCAAACTTGCCTGTAAAAAAGAGTTTTAAAAGCAGGCCAAAAGCAGCAATCCCCCATACCACCCAAAACAAGGTCCAGCACAAGCCGTTGGGAATAACAAGGAGCAACACAGGGGTATAAGTACCTGCAATCAAAAAATAAATACCAATATGATCGGCAATCCGAAAATAGTGCTTGCGCTTGCTTGATGTTATGGCGTGATAACAAGTAGATGCCAAAAACAACAGTATAATGGAGAGCCCATACGTGATAACGCTAAACAGCCCCCAAGGGTTGTCGGAGTCCACACCCAAAACTAACAGGATTAAGGCGGCGATGCCCAAGCCAACCCCTACACCATGCGACCATGCATTCAGTTTTTCTTCTAAGGGCATTTTGCTGGATTTAGTTAGTATACGTAATTTCAACCATGACCTCGTTGCGGCGGTTGTAAAATTTATACGGACTGTCATAGCCTAGAATTTCAACAATTCCCGTGACTTCAATGCCGTTGGCTTGTAAGGTTTCCAAAAGGCGTTTTTTATGTAGGCTTTCTTTGCTGCTGTTGGTATAGCCCGAATAGCGAATAGCTGCTACATAGCGCGGCGGTGTAACTTCTACCGCTACGTTTTCTCCTTTGGGTGCTGGCGCTCCTTTTTTATGTACAGATGATGGCATCACAAATGCCATTTCCGACTTGCTTTCGTTCCTATATACTGGCGCGGTCATGGCAATTTTTTGGTTGCTTTTGTTGTTTCCTGAAATGTACTGGAACAGCTTGCCAAAGTTGCCTCCGCCACTTGTAGTGACCAATGTCGCACTTGGGTAAAAACGAATTTCAACACTATCAATTTCTTTGATGACTTCATACGCTTGAATTTCAGTGTCTTGTGCCATAGCAATTGGAATGTTTATGAGCCATACGGTTATCATAGAAATCAAAAAAGTTCTCATAATTAAGACGCCTTTTTGATGTCTCTACGAATGTCTTTTTCTACAATACTTAAGTATTTTTTACGCTTGGCATCAGACACAAAAGGCACCGACCAAAACTGCTTTGTTTTGGTAAATAACGAACGTTTCCATCCAAACACAAACGAATAAACCCCCATCACAAGGCGTAGTTTAACCGAGTTGAGGTAAAGTGTGGTTACAGGTAGCGAAGGCGCACCGTGCGTTACATAGGTACGTACTTTTTTGTCGCTTAAAAAGGGTTTTGGATAGGCATACAACTTAGTTACATTGACAAACTTATAAGCAAAGCCGGGAGTTAACACTTCGTCAAAGAAAATTTCCATGCGTGGCGTAAGTCTAAACCACCACACAGGCGACACAAAATAGATGCGTTCCGACCATGTAACAAGTTCTTTGTATTTGGCAATAACGGCATTTCTTGGGCGGGTAAAGCTGTCGCGGTAGAGGTCGATGATTTCGATATCTTCATTCGCTTTTTCTAGACTATCCACAATGGTTTTAAAAATACCATTGTAGCAAAAGGAAGTTTGGTCTGGGTGACCAATAATAACCAGATTTTTCATAAACAATTTTTACAAAGGTACGTTTTTCGTGTTACGCCATCGTAAAATGTGCATCGGGTTTTATTGGGCATACGTTTGGTTTAAAATTAGAGTTTTTATTTAAATACAACATTAAATATTGGCATGGCAATGAAAAACATGCGCGATGTTTTAGTACATTTACATCGCTATGAAATTTGATTTAACTGCCACCGGACTTCGGTTTACACAACACGTCCCTAAGCACCAAACTCCTTTTGAGCGGTTGTTTGAGTTGTTTAAGGAACTTATCACGCATACTTCAGGCGACTTTGACGAGGCAATTGACTGGTTACGAGAATTGGATAAAGAGTACAAACTCACCAACAGCGATTATACCATAGACGACTTTATTAGAGACTTACTCGAACGCGCCTACATTCAGCCAAAAGGCGACGGTAAAGGTGACGGCTCAGGCATGGGGCTTAACTCAAAAACGGAAA
>CATIMP010000120.1 GCA_949528465.1 Bacteroidota bacterium
GTGAAAGCTCAAAAATCTTAGTGATTTGCCATATAGCAACACCTACTAAAACCAAAATCGCGAAAAGAATAACTGCAGTCATTTACTTGTTCTATTAATATACAAATCGTTCACTCTCTCCAACATACGGATCACCGCTTGCTTCTAATGGCACTTTGGTAAGCGCACGGAAAACCACATAGATAAACAGTCCAGCAAAAAATAGGAATCCACCTATTTCAGCCCAACCTATAAACCATTGGTCACCAACAGTAGCAGGCATAATCATATTGAAGATATCAATGTAATGTCCAAGTACAATAACAATACCTGCCATTACGATAATCCAATTGGAGCGTTTATAATCACTACTCATTAAAATAAGCAGTGGGAAAATAAAATTCATCACAACCATACCAAAAAATGGCAAGTTATAATCATCAATACGTGTTAGGAAATACGTTACTTCCTCTGGAATATTAGAGTACCAAATCAACATAAACTGTGAGAACCACAAATAGGTCCAAAATACGCTAAGCCCAAACATAAACTTGGCCAAATCATGCAAGTGACTGTGGTTTACTTTTGGTAAAAATCCTTTTGATTTAAGATAAATGGTAACCAATGCAATGACAGTAACAGCAGTAACTAGCATACTTGCCAAAACATACCAGCCAAATAATGTGCTAAACCAGTGTGGGTCTAATGACATAATCCAATCCCATGACATCATGGATTCGGTTACAAAGAAAAATACTAAGAATACAGCCGAAATACGGAAGTTCTTTTTGTGGTTGCTTATATCGCCAGCTGATGCAGCATCTTGTGCCAATGAAAACTTTCTAGAAAAATAGCGATATGCATTCCATCCTAAAAGGTAAATAGCGGCGCGAATAAGGAAGAAAGGTACATTTAAATACCCTACTTTGCCTTGAATAATTTCATCATGTGCTACAGTTTCAGCATCCATCCAAACAAAAAGGTGGTTGGCGTGAAGTCCTGTAAGTACTAAAAACACATATATAATGATAGAGCCAGGCACCAAATAAGCCGTAATTCCTTCCATTACGCGGAAGAGAAGGATTGGCCAGCCTGCTTGTGCAGCACGTTGAATGGCATAAAACATTAATGTTCCAAGCGCAATCATAAAGAAAAAGAAGGCTGCTACATAAAGTGCTGCCCAAGGCTTGTTTTGTAGTTGGTGTAATAAATGCTCTCCATGATGATCTTCTGCATGTGCATCATCTGCATGCGCATCTCCGTGATGTCCGTCATGAGCACCTGTTGCAGCATGTGCATCGTGATGCTTTTCTTCTTTGTGACTATCCACAGGGTGAGCGTCGTGTGTGTCGTGTTCGATTCCGTGAGCATCGCCGTGTCCGCCGTGCGCATCAGCAACCATGGCCTGTGCTTCAGCTACCGTAGAAGGTGCGCTAGCAAAACCAATAGCTAACCCAATAAAGCCAAGCCCCATAAGAACAAAGGCAGTAATTTTTAGTCGTTGAGCAAAGGTATACATGGCCAATTATTTTGTCAATTCGTTACGTAAATACAATACATGTTGGGCAATTTGCCAGCGCTCGGTAGCATTTACCTGCCCAGCGTGCGAGCCCATCGCGTTTTTACCATACATCAATACATGGTAAATACTTCCTCCCGTGATATCCCTATCGGCATAGCTTGGGATTCCCAAAAACTTTTCACGAGTCATTAAAATACCTTTACCATCTCCTTTAGAGCCATGGCAAACCGCACAATAAATGCCGTAGAGTTCTTTACCTTCGGCACGGTGCGCATCTGTTTGCTCAAGTGGAGAAACAAGATTGGCTTTTGCATCCTCATAGCCGTCATTCGTGTCGGGAAAATCATAAGGAGCCCAACCGCGAGCAACAGATCCTGGGGCAGGTAATTGTGCTTCAATACCATTTCTAAACGCTGTAGACTCTGCATAGGTTTTATACCCAACAGATTCGTACATGTTAGGGAAGTATTGATAGTTGGGTTTTGATGCATCAAAACATGACACCAACAATAGCGAACTCAATACAAACAAAAGAATTATATTTTTCATGCGTGTTCGGTTTCGTGAATACTAACATCTATCGCGCCTGATTTTTTTAACAGACTCACTAATTTTTTCTCGTCACCTTCAAGGGCAACTTGCATTAAGAATTTATCGTCTGTAGTTTCCGGCATTGGATTTTCTGCTTTTTTGAACGGCCACAGTCGGCTGCGTAAATAAAAAGTAATCACCATAAGGTGTGCCGCAAAAAACACAGTCATTTCAAATATTACAGGCACAAAAGCAGGTAAGTTTTCCAAAAAAGAAAAGCTTGGCTTACCACCAATATTTTGTGGCCAATCCTCTATCATGATATAGTTAATCATGGTAATAGCAACTGAAAATCCTAAGATTCCGTACATAAAAGCCATAACAGCAATACGCGTACCCGCTAATCCCATGGCATGGTCAAGTCCATGTACAGGAAACGGCGTGAAAACCTCTTCGATACGATAATCCGCTTTTTTAACATCTTTTACAGCATGTAAAAGCGTATCATCATCGTCATAAACGGCATGTACTAATTTACTACTCATGGCTATGGGTGTTTTTGTATTTATCTCCCGATGTTTTCAAAATCGATTTAA
>CATIMP010000121.1 GCA_949528465.1 Bacteroidota bacterium
ATTAAGCGTGCGCGTCACTTGGCGCTAATGCCTTATGTTGCTGATATGCTAAAATAATTGCCATGGAACTTATTTTAAAACAAGACGTTGAGAACCTAGGGTTCAAAGACGATATCGTATCTGTAAAAAATGGATACGGACGTAACTTCCTCATTCCGAAAGGCTTAGCTATTTTAGCTACATCTTCTGCGAAAAAAGTATTGGCTGAAAACCTAAAGCAACGTGCCTTTAAAGAGCAAAAGCTTATTGAAGATGCACAAAAGAAAGCTAAAGATTTAGCCAAACTTGAACTTAAGATTGAAGCAAAAGCAGGTGCTGGAAACAAACTATTTGGTTCTGTTGGAACAATAGATTTAGAAGCAGCACTTTCTAAAGTGGGTCAGTCTATTGAGCGAAAAGCTATCAAATTACCAGGAGGATCTGTGAAGACCCTGGGCACACATACGGCTTCAGTTCGTTTGCATCGTGAGGTATTTGCGGATGTAGCATTTGAAGTGACTAAGGCTAAAGAAAAGGCATAAATCACCTTTTTTTCAAAACATAAAGCCGCTTTTTGCGGCTTTTTTTCGTTAAAACCAGATATTTGTATAAATTGTTGCCATGGCACAAAAACCGAGTATTCCAAAAGGCACCCGCGACTTTCTACCCGCTGATGTAGCGCGCCGTTCA
Organism: Bacteroidota bacterium; assembly: GCA_949528465.1. Classification (GTDB taxonomy): domain Bacteria; phylum Bacteroidota; class Bacteroidia; order Flavobacteriales; family Flavobacteriaceae; genus UBA7446. Next base: position 670 of record CATIMP010000121.1, read on the forward strand.
TATGTGATTAACACCATCAAAACCCATTTTGAACGGTATGGTTTTCTGCCAATCGAAACGCCGTCGATGGAAAAGTCGGCTTCTCTGCTAGGGAAGTATGGCGAAGAAGGCGATCGCTTAATGTTCCATGTGCTGAATTCAGGCGAGAAGGTAAAAAAAGCAGATATAGCTGCACTTTCAGAAAATAAGCTGGGACGTTTTACGCAGTCCATTTCTGAAAAGGCATTGCGTTATGATTTGACCGTACCCTTTGCACGCTTTGTGGTACAACATCAAAACGAACTTAGCTTTCCGTTTAAACGATATCAAGTGCAATCGGTTTGGCGTGCTGACAGGCCGCAACGTGGTCGTTTTCAGGAATTCACTCAATGTGATGCGGATGTTGTAGGTGCCGTAAGTCCAGTTTTAGAAGCTGAATGTATTCAATTATTCGATGCTGTTTTTCATTCACTTCATTTAAAAGACGCTACGATTCGTATCAATCACAGAAGTATTTTATCTGGCATTGCAACCTATTTGGGAGCGCCTGATCGTATTACAGATTTTACCGTGGCTTTAGATAAGTTAGATAAAATTGGCGCAGCGGGTGTGTTTGACGAATTGAAACAAAAAGGCTTTGGTGAAGATGCACTTAAAAAGCTTAATCCATTGATAGCATTATCGGGAAGCATAGACGAGCAACTTGATTCACTCGAATCGTTACTTTCGGCTCAACCTTTGGCTATTGAAGGTATTGCACATTTGCGTGATGTATTACGCTTTTTACCTTCTTTGCATGTGAGTAACTTGGCTTTTGACTTAACGCTTGCGCGTGGATTAAATTATTATACGGGGATTATATTTGAGGTCGCCCCGCCCAAAACAGTTGCAATGGGCTCAATTGGAGCCGGTGGACGTTATGACGATCTCACAGCACTTTTTGGACTTAAAGACATGCATGGACTAGGTATTTCGTTTGGCTTAGATCGTTTATGTATGGTTTTGGAGGAACTGGATTTGTATCCAACAACATTGCAGCAAACTGTGGATGTGGTTGTGCTTCATTTTGGCGATGCGTATATGCAAGACCTAATCCCGTATATTGAAAAGTGCCGCGCAGCGGGACTTCGTGTAATGACATATCCAACAAATCATAAACTTAAAAAGCAAATGCAATTTGCAAACCAATCTAATGCACCCTGGGTGTTTTTTTATGGTGAAGAAGAACAAAAAGAAGGCGTCTTGTCAGTTAAAAATATGCGAAATGGGGCAACAAATATAATAACACTTGATGCGTTTGATGCAACTGTACTCTCTACGTAATTTTATTTAGTTCATCTTCTATTTCACGTATTTTATCTTTCATCCGATTAACAATCTGCTCATTGTCAGGGTTTTTTCCAGTAAGAAGCCAGTCTAAACTATATTCAGGAAAGTTTTTAGCTACACCAATTAAGACTTCATGACTAACACTTGAATGGCGTCTTAAGCAGGTTGAAACAGCGTTTTGACCTGCTCCAATAATGCGTTCAAATTTTGATATTGATAAGTCTTTATCGTCAATTATTTGTCTTAATCTGTCGTGAATTTCCATGGTTCAAATTTATAGTGGATTTCACTAATATTTGTTCATATTAATCTGATATAATAATATTAACGCAAACATTTTTTAAAAAAAAACAGTTGGCAAAATCTTTTTTTATGTTTATATAAAGTGAGTTTTCGTAGTATTTTTCGTATTAAGCTTACTTGTTATACTACTTATGTTTTGCTGCATTTTGACACAAAATTTAGAGCCAATTAAGAAATAAATGCAAAAGAACTTAATTGAATATTTCTTGAATATACAGCTTTATTTCCAAAAATCTATTGTGGAGCAAGGTCTTTGAGTGATTTTATGGTTCCATAAACAATGAATAGGTAAACATTGTAACTGTATCGATATTATATTTCAATACGGTCATATGTTAATTTACAGCGATTAAAGCTTCTATTGTTAATCAAAACTGCTTAAAATGAAATATTTAACAAGCCTTTGCGTTTTACAATCCAATTTTAAAAATAGGTGCTGGTGTAGTGAAGATGTATGGTTTTATTTTTTAAAATGCTAATTAAAATCACCGAATTTTACTAAATATTAAAAATAACATTATACATTTTGATGAATTACTTAAAAATTATATTTTTCACATTGTTTTTATTTAGTGTTTCTGCGCAAACAACTACTGTTGGTAGCGGTAGTTATACAAATACATTTCCTGGTGTAGACGAGGCAAACAGAAATGGGTTTCCACCTGGTTCTCCACAACTTTCTGGTGTTGCATTAAATAAACCTGTTCCTACAAACGATTGGTGGTCACTGCTTATTAAAGACAATCATGTTAGCAACCTTTTTAATTACCCGTTCACCATGCGAACTACCACTTCAGGTTTGGGGATTACCTATGTTCCTTTTGGCGTGGTTGGAGATAAGCAAACAATACATGTTGGAGTTCAAGGCTTGAGTAGTTTACGCGCTACTGTTTCTAATCATTCCGATTGGACAGTTACTATGGCGTGGTCGTCAAGTGGTCGTGATTTTTCGGCAACAAGTGGCATTGGAATGCCATTTGTGTACTTAACAAAAGGGAGTTCTAATGTTGCACAAGTTGAGGTGAAAGCAGGTACGGCGACAATTCATAATGAAATGATTTTAGTAGACAATGCGCAAGAAGGTGTAGATTATGCCATATATGCGCCTGTTGGTAGTTCATGGACGCAAAATGGAGCTGTATATACATCTTCTCTTAACGGAAAAAACTACTGGTCTGTTGCCATGCTTCCACAAAGCAATACCAACGCGTTGCAAATAGCCAATACCTACAAAAAGTTTGCTTATGTATTTCCTTCCAATACTACTGTAGCTTGGAATTACAACGAAAACACAAGTGTATTACGCACTGATTTTGAAATAACTCCAGATGTTAAAGAAGGAACAAATAACACAGTACTTCAGGGACTTTTACCACATCAATGGTCACATTTGGCAACAAATTCACCATCGCCAAATCGTGAAACATACACCTCTATTCGTGGAGATTTAAAAATGTTAGACGGCAACACATTCGCAACCGAAAACACGTTTTATGGTGTTTTGCCAACACTACCATATTTGGCAAATTATAGTGATTCTTTTAATCCCTCTGATCTTGGAAATAAAGTAAGTTTATTAGAAAACAATGCTTTAGCCTCATGGACGGATTCCTATAATGAAGGGCAAATGATGAATCGTTTGGTACAAACAGCTCGTATTGCTCATAAAATTGGAGACACTGAGGCACGAGATAAAATGGTTGCCACCGTAAAAGAGCGACTTGAAGACTGGCTCAGCTATGAGGCTGGAGAGGTAGCCTTTTTGTTTTACTACAACAACACATGGTCTACACTTTTTGGATACCCTGGCGGGCATGGACAGGACACAAACATCAATGACCACCATTTTCATTGGGGTTATTTTATTCATGCAGCAGCTTTTATAGAGCAGTTTGAGCCAGGTTGGATTAACCAATGGGGTGATATGGTGAATCAGCTTGTAAACGATGCGGCATCGCTTAGTAGAACGAGCGATAAATTCCCGTTTTTGCGAAATTTCAGTCCTTATGCTGGGCATGCTTGGGCTAATGGATTTGCTACTTTCCCACAGGGGAATGATCAAGAGTCTACTTCTGAAAGTATGCAGTTTAATACTTCTTTAATTCATTGGGGATCGGTTACAGGAAACGACGCTATTCGTGACTTGGGAATCTATTTATACACCACCGAACAAACTGCCATAGAAGAATACTGGTTTGATATGGATGATGACCTATTTCCAGAAACCTATACCCACAATGGAAGTCCTTTGAGTATCGCCTCTAGAGTATGGGGAAATTCATACGACAGTGGTACCTTTTGGACAGCGGATATAGCTGCCGCTTACGGAATTGAAATGTATCCCATTCATGGAGGCTCGTTGTATTTGGGTCATAACACTGCTTACGTACAAAAATTATGGAACGAGATACAGCAAAATACTGGAATTTTGTCTAACGAAGCCAACGCAAATTTATGGCACGACGTGTATTGGTGCTACGCCGCTTTTATTGATCCAGACAAGGCAATTGAGCTTTATGATTCCTATCCAGACAGAGGCTTGAAATTTGGTATTTCAGATGCGCACACCTATTACTGGTTACACAATATGAAAGCTATGGGAACTGTTAAAACAGATATTACGGCTAACCACCCCATTGCAGCAGCATTTGAGCAGAATGGCGAAACAACTTATGTAGCACATAATTATTCAAACACGGATATAACGGTAGATTTCTCAGATGGTTTTTCATTAAGCGTTCCTGCCAATACCATGAAAACCAACAGAGATGTTGCCCTTTCGGGAACATTACGTACAAGTTTTAGTCAAGCATACAGTGGCGGTAGTGTTGATTTATCAGTTGATGCTTCAGGAAATGGAATCACAAAAATTGAATTTTTTAATGGCGGTGTCTTGATGGCAACGGATACTACAGCACCCTACAACACAAAAGCAGAAAACCTTACTACAGGAATTCATAATTTTTACGCAAAGGTGTATAACAGCTCTGGATTTGTTGTAACCAACTCAGTTCAAGTGTTGGTGGGCGAGCAAAAGCCCTATTTAAATCAGCCTTTTCAACTTCCAGGAACAATCCAAGCAGGAAACTACGATTATTTTGAAGGGGGTAAAGGACAAGATGTCTCTTATTTCGATTCTACTACTGGCAATAATGGTGCTGAATTTGGAAATTTTAGAATTGATGAACATGTAGATGTGGTCTCGGATACAGAAGGGAAAACAGTCGGTTGGATTGAAGCAGGGGAGTGGCTCGAATACACGGTAGCTGTTGCACAATCGGGTTATTATAAAATGGATTTCCGGTATGCATCCAACAATGCTTCTGGTGGGCCTTTTAGCCTCGAATTAGATGGCCAGCAAGTTGCGTCGAATATTACGACTTCTTCAACAGGCGATTGGGACAATTGGGCGACTAAGGCCGTCACTGGAATTCCGTTAATTGAAGGTGAACATATTCTTAGAGTCGCTATCACTCAAGGTGGATTCAATTTGGGTAATATGACTTTTACACGAACTTCAAGCTTAGATTACACCCCGTTAATTGCAAATGCTGGAGCAAATATTACGGTTGAAATTCCAGCAACTACGGCACAGCTTAACGGAACGCAAAGTACAATTCCAGACGCGAGCAATACAACCTATCAGTGGACGCAGATATATGGGCCTACAGAAGCAAGTTTTACAGATAATCAATCGTTAACTACGAATATTTCAAATTTGCAGCCAGGTATTTATAAGTTTGAATTAACTCTTACCGAATCGGGTACTACTTCAAAAGATGAGGTTTATGTTAATGTGCAAAACGGCAACAACTCACTGCCGAGTATTACAATAAATTCTCCCGACGATGGTGATACATTTGTCTCGGGTGATACGATTGAAATTTCTGCAGCTGCTTCAGATTTTGATGGAACGATTGCAAAAGTCGAGTTTTTTAATGGCACAACTAAGCTTGGTGAGGATATGTCACAACCCTACACGTTTTCATGGACACCTGCAGTTGGAATTTATAACATCTCTGCTAAAGTGACTGATAACGATGGAGGCACAAATACATCAACGCCCATTTCCATCACTGTAAATCAAAGATTATATTGCATTTTTAACGATTCCGCTCATAGTAACGGGAGTTCATTTTCGACGGGCTATAATTTTACATTTGAAACCATTGGAAGCAGTGTAAAGTTTACCATTAAGCTTTTGGACACAAATAAGTCGGGAGTTGTAGCGTATTTGTTCAGACAAACTCCATTTAATGAAAGTCAAATGGACGCACAGGGTAATAATGTATTTACCAAAACAGTTGGTGGTTTTACTCAGGGAGAAGAAATTAGTTATGCAGTAAAATTTGCATTTGCAGGCGGACTTTCTGTTACTAAATATTTTCAATATGAGGTAGGTACAAGCTGTGTGTTAAGTTTTGATGAAGTAAAGCCTGACTTCGCTGTTACGATGTATCCAAACCCAACTTCAGGAAAGTTTACGGTTTCAACTGATGAGGCTGTTTATGTTGAAGTGTTCGATGTTTTGGGTAAAAGTATTCTTACAAGCCCTAACAAAATTATCGACCTTACTGGATATCAAAGTGGTATATATTTTGTAAAAGTTACAGGAATTAGTGACGCAAAACAGCAAATTTTAAAACTCATAAAAAAAGAATAGTTGTTCACCATAATTTTAATTGTTGATTAACCAAAGTGCTGCGAGGTATTTTAACATGCATTTATAATTTGAAATTCAAATAAAAGTGTATTTTTGAATCACTTAAAAGAATACAGCTCCGTGATTCAGCAGCATCATTTTTTATTTTTTTCTCAAAGAGTAATGAAGTCTTTGTTATTTGTGGTAGTAGTGTCACAAGTTGCAACCATTGCTGTTGCTGCACTTGATTTTTCGCCTCGAGATGTTTTTGTAGTCTCGCAGGAAAGCGAAGAACCCAAACCCAAAGAGGGTAAAAACGCATTTGATTTTTTGGAAGAAAGCACGTTTTTAATTGTTGA
>CATIMP010000122.1 GCA_949528465.1 Bacteroidota bacterium
ACCACCAGGTTTTACAAATTCTACATTTTTATAATCTTGATACATACTTAAAAGTTTAGTCCTGCTTCGCGTGCGCCGTCAGCAAGTGATTTTACACGTCCGTGATACAAATATCCTCCGCGGTCAAAACGAATGGCAGAAATACCCGCAGCAAGTGCTCTTTCGCCAATTGCTTTACCTACTTTTTGGGCAAGCTCTGATTTGGTTCCGCTATGCTCAGCGAATGCTTTGTCTCTTGACGAAACCGAAGCAAGTGTAGCGCCTGTTTCATCGTTTACAATCTGAGCATAAATTTCTTTATTACTTCTAAAAACAGACATGCGAGGCATATCGGCAGTACCAAGTACAGTATCGCGATAGCGCTTTTGAATGCGTTGTCTTCGTTGGGTTTTATTCATTTTCATATCCCTACTTGTTATGCAGATTTACCTGCTTTTCTTCTAATTTCTTCTCCTACAAACTTCACGCCTTTTCCTTTGTAAGGTTCTGGCTTACGGAACGCGCGAATTTTCGCTGCGATAGATCCCACCAACTGATTGTCGTGAGAACTGAGTTTGATGATTGGATTTTTACCTTTTTCAGAAACCGTTTCTAACTTTACTTCTTTTGGCAATTCAAACACAATATTGTGTGAAAAGCCTAAAGCAAGATCAAGTTTTTGACCTTGATTTGAAGCACGGTAACCTACCCCTACCAATTCTAATTCTTTTGTAAATCCAACAGAAACACCATGAATCATATTGGAGATAAGCGCACGGTATAAACCGTGTTTTGCTTTGTGTGATTTGCTATCAGAAGGACGTGACACAATCAACTGACCATCTTCTTGCGCAATACTCACCGAGTCATAAGACTGTGAAAGTTCGCCTAATTTTCCCTTTACGGTTATCACTTCGGGTTGAATGTCAACCGTGACGCCGTCTGGGAGTGCTATAGGATTATTACCAATTCGTGACATAATTCAATTCTTTAAGGTTTAATGAACGTAACAAAGTACTTCTCCACCAACATTTTCTTTTTTTGCTTGTTTACCCGTCATTACGCCGTGAGACGTAGAAACGATTGCAGTTCCCAATCCATTAAGTACGCGTGGTACTTCGTTGGTAGCAACATACTTGCGTAGTCCAGGAGTACTGATACGTTCTAATTTTTTAATGACAGGCTCTTTTGTAAGACGGTCATATTTTAAGGCGATTTTAATACTGCCTTGCACGGTGTCATCTTCTTTTTTATAACTAAGGATATATCCTTGGTCAAATAAAATTTTTGTGATTTCTAACTTCAAGTTCGAAGCAGGAACGGAAACCACACGGTGACCAGCACTATTTGCGTTTCGAATGCGCGTTAGGTAATCTGCAATTGGATCTGTATTCATAATATTATTCGTTTACCAGCTAGCTTTTTTAACTCCAGGGATTAATCCTTTGTTTGCCATTTCACGAAACATTACACGTGAAAGACCAAACTGACGCATATATCCTTTTGGACGACCTGTTAGTTTACAACGGTTGTGCCCACGAACAGGCGATGCGTTTTTAGGTAATTTTTGCAATGCTTCATAATCGCCAGCTGCCTTTAAGGCAGCACGTTTGTCGGCGTACTTGGCAGCAAGTTTTGCTCTTTTGACCTCACGGGCCTTCATTGATTCTTTTGCCATACTAGTTTTTCTTAAAGGGCATGCCCAATTCGTTCAACAATGATTTTGCTTCTTTATCTGTATTCGCTGAAGTAACAAATGTAATATCCATACCCGATATTTTGTGTACTTTATCTATGTCAATTTCAGGGAATATAATCTGTTCTTGAATTCCAAGGTTGTAATTCCCACGACCATCAAAGCCATCGGCTTTAACCCCTTGAAAATCACGTACACGTGGAAGTGCAGCCGTAACCAATCGATCAAAAAACTCATACATCTTATCGCCACGTAACGTTACTTTTGCCCCAATCGGCATTCCTTTACGAAGTTTAAATGTTGCAACGTCTTTTTTGGAAAGCGTTGGTAATGCTTTTTGACCTGAAATAGTTGATAATTCTTCAACAGCGTGGTCTACTAATTTTTTGTCTGCTACAGCATCACCTACGCCACGGCTAAGTACAATTTTTTCAAGTTTTGGCACTTGCATAATATTCTTGTACCCAAACTCTTCAGAAAGGCGTGGCATCACACGCTCTTTGTATTCGGTTTTAAGTCTTGGTTGGTAACTCATCTTAAATAGCTTCATTAGTTTTTCGTGCCACACGTACTTTTTTTCCTTCTTCCATACGGAAACCTACACGGGTTGTTTGCCCATCAGCGGTTAACAATGAAAGATTTGAAATAGCAATAGGTGCTTCTTTTTCAACAATGCCTCCTTGCGGATTTTCTGCATTGGGTTTGGTGTGACGTTTAACCACGTTTACACCAGAAACAATTGCTTTATTCTTCTCGCGAAGTAATGAAACAATTTCGCCTTCTGTTCCTTTGTGATCGCCAGCAATCACGCGAACTTTATCTCCAGATTTAAATTTTATTTTACTCATAATTATAATACTTCAGGAGCTAAGGAAATTATTTTCATAAACTTACGATCGCGTAACTCACGAGCAACAGGACCAAACACACGTGTACCGCGCATTTCACCTTGTGCGTCTAAAAGTACGCAAGCGTTTTCGTCAAAGCGGATATACGATCCATCAGGACGACGAATTTCTTTTTTGGTGCGTACCACAACAGCAGTAGACACTTGTCCTTTTTTAACGGAGCCATTTGGCGTCGCTTCTTTTACAGTAACCACAATTTTGTCGCCAATAGAAGCATATCTTCGCTTTGTACCACCCAATACGCGAATGGTAAGCACTTCTTTGGCGCCAGTGTTATCGGCTACTCTAAGTCTTGATTCTTGTTGTAACATTACTTTGCTCTTTCAATGATTTCAACCAAACGCCAGCATTTTGATGCACTCATAGGGCGTGTTTCCATGATTTTTACTGTATCTCCGATGTTGCAATCGTTAGTTTCATCGTGCGCTACGTACTTTTTAGTTTTCAAAACGAACTTTCCGTACATAGGGTGTTTTACACGTTTAACTTCAGATACAACAATAGATTTTTGCATTTTGTTGCTTGTAACAACTCCGATACGTTCTTTACGTAAATTTCTAGTCTCCATAATTACGCTTTTTCTAGTGTTCGTTTTGTTAATGCCGTTTTGATACGTGCAATTGTTCTACGCTGCTCACGTAAAGAAATTGGATTCTCTAGTGGCGATAATGCGTGAGTAGCACGAGCAGTTTCGTAGCTTTTTTGAAACGCTGTAAGCTTTTCATTAAGCTCTTCAACCGATAATTCGTTAATCTCTGTTTGTTTCATACCTAATTCTTATGCTTCGAAATCACGAGCGATAATAAACTTTGTTTTTACTGGTAGTTTTTGAGCTGCTAATCGCAATGCTTCTTTAGCTACATCTATTGGTACACCTGATATTTCAAACATAATGCGTCCTGGCTTAACTACAGCTACATAATGATCTAATGCACCTTTACCTTTACCCATACGTACCTCAAGTGGTTTTTTAGTGATGGGTTTATCTGGAAATATTTTAATCCACAATTGTCCTTCACGTTTCATGTATCGAGTGGCGGCAACACGCGCAGCCTCTATTTGGCGCGAGGTGATAAATTTGGAATCAAGAGCTTTGATACCAAACATTCCATTCGATAATTCATGTCCACGTTGCGATAGGCCTTTCATACGGCCTTTCTGCATTTTGCGGTGTTTTGTTCTTTTCGGTTGTAACATGACCTAAACTTTATTTTCTACGGCGAGGACCACGTCCACCGCGTTTTTCGTTTTTTCCTTTGGCAGCACCCAAGCTCATTCCCACTAGTGGAGAAAGCTCACGCTTACCATATACTTCACCTTTCATAATCCATACTTTAATGCCCAAACGGCCATAAGTAGTATGTGCTTCAACAAGTGCGTAATCAATGTCCGCACGGAATGTAGACAACGGAATACGACCGTCTTTGTAGCTTTCTGAACGTGCCATTTCAGCTCCGTTCAAACGACCTGAAATTTGAATTTTAATACCTTCTGCGTTCATACGCATTGCAGCAGCAATCGCCATTTTAATCGCACGACGATACGAAATTCGACTTTCAATTTGACGTGCAACACTTGCACCAACTAATTGAGCCTCGAGTTCTGGTCGCTTGATTTCAAAAATATTCAATTGAACCTCTTTGCTTGTAATCTTTTTAAGCTCTTCTTTTAGCTTATCTACTTCCTGACCACCTTTTCCAATAATAATTCCTGGACGTGCTGTGGTAATGGTAATGGTAACAAGCTTTAGTGTACGTTCAATAATCACACGCGAAACACTTGCCTTAGCAAGACGTGCATGAACATAGCGACGGATTTTATCGTCTTCGGCAAGTTTGTCGCCGTAGTCGTTACCTCCGTACCAGTTAGACTCCCATCCGCGGATGATCCCTAATCTATTGCCTATTGGATTTGTTTTTTGTCCCATATTCGGTGTTAGCTTTGCGCGTTATCTTTAGCTCCAAGCACGAGTGTTACGTGGTTTGAGCGTTTTCTAATTCGATGTCCTCTTCCTTGTGGTGCTGGGCGCAAACGCTTTAGCATGGTGCCGCTATCCACTCGGATTTCTTTAACATATAGACCTGCTTTTTCAACGTCAGCGTCTTCGTTTTTGGCTTGCCAATTGGCAATAGCCGATAATAATAATTTTTCTAAACGACGTGATGATTCTTTTGCACTAAAGCGCAAAATAGACAACGCCTTTTCAGCACCTTCTCCGCGAATCAAATCTGCCATAAGGCGCATTTTACGTGGTGATGTTGGGCAATCGTTTAGCTTGGCAAAAGCGATGTGCTTTCGATTTTCTTTTAACTGTACTGCAGTTTCTCTTTTACGAACTCCCATAGCTTATTTCTTTCCTTTGTTTTTAGCTCCAGCGTGACCACGGAACGAACGGGTTGGTGAAAATTCACCTAACTTATGTCCTACCATGTTCTCGGTTACATATACCGGAACAAACTGACGACCGTTGTGTACAGCTATAGTTTGTCCAACAAAATCGGGGGTAATCATAGAAGCGCGTGACCAAGTTTTAATAACTGACTTTTTGCCAGATTCAACATTGGTTTGTACTTTCTTTACCAAGCTATGATGTACGTAAGGTCCTTTTTTTAGTGATCTAGCCATTGCTTATTTTTTTCTACGTTCAATAATATACTTGTTAGACGCCTTGTTTTTGTTACGTGTACGATATCCTTTTGCAGGAATACCATTACGTGAACGTGGATGTCCACCAGAAGCACGTCCTTCACCACCACCCATGGGGTGATCAACAGGATTCATTACTACTGGACGCGTTCTTGGACGACGACCTAACCAACGGCTTCGGCCTGCTTTTCCAGAAACCACCAATTGGTGATCTGAATTTGAAACAGTACCAATCGTAGCCAAACAAGTCGTAAGTATCATACGTGTTTCACCAGAAGGTAATTTGATTGTTGCAAATTTGCCGTCACGTGCCATAAGCTGTGCGAAAGCACCAGCGCTACGAGCAATAGATGCGCCTTGCCCTGGGTGTAACTCAATACATGAGATAATAGTACCCAATGGAATGTTTGCCAAAGGCAATGCATTTCCAATTTCAGGTTGAACCTTATCACCAGAAACAACTTCTTGGCCAACTTTAAGCCCAGCTTGCGCAATGATGTAACGTTTTTCGCCATCAGCGAACTGCGTCAATGCAATAAAAGCAGATCGGTTAGGATCATACTCAATCGTTTTAACCTCAGCAGGAGCATCAAAACGGTTGCGTTTAAAATCGATAATACGGTAGCGTTTTTTGTGTCCACCACCAATGTAGCGAGACGTCATGCGTCCGCTATTGTTACGACCACCTGAACGTTTTTTCGGAGCAAGCAAGCTTTTCTCCGGCTTATCAGTAGTAATGGCGTCGTTTCCATTTACTACTCTACCGCGCTGTCCAGGAGTTATAGGTTTGAGTTTTCTAACTGACATCCTATTCTATTATAAATTACTGTAAAAATCAATGTTTTCACCTTCGGCTACTTCCACAACTGCGCGTTTG
>CATIMP010000123.1 GCA_949528465.1 Bacteroidota bacterium
CCTTGTGCCATTTTAATTTGAATCTCGCGCGCATTTGTAAGGTAATGTGACGATACGCCAAACCTTCCCGATGCAACTTGCTTAATAGCAGAATTACGCCATTCGCCATCTTCGTCGCGGGTAAAGCGTCGTGGGTCTTCACCTCCTTCACCGGAGTTACTTTTACCGCCAATGCGGTTCATGGCTTTGGCTAAGTTTTCATGTGCTTCTTCGCTGATAGAGCCCAAAGACATAGCTCCTGTTTTAAAGCGCTTTACAATAGCCGTCCAAGGCTCAACTTCTTCAATCGGAATGGGGTCTAAGTCGGTAAACTCAAACATGCCACGAAGGGTCATCAATTGTTTGGATTGATCGTTTACTAGCGATGAGTATTCTTCAAAAGTATCGTAACTCCCTTTGTTGGTTGCGAGTTGCAGTTTGGCAATACTAGCAGGGTTTAGCATATGCGCTTCACCGTTTCTACGCCATCGGTAGCTACCGCCAATTTCTAAGTCTAAATCTTCGCCAGCAGCTTTTTCCCCGAAGGCAAAATCGTGACGTTTTGCAATTTCTTGTTCTACTTCTTTGAGTCCAATGCCCTCAATACGCGTAGCGGTATTGCAGAAATAGGTGTTGATGAATTTCTTGCTTAGTCCAAGCGCCTCAAAAATTTGTGCTCCACGGTACGAGTGCAACGTAGAAATACCAATTTTATTCATTACTTTAACCAATCCTTTGGCAATGGCTTTGTTGAAATTTGCAATGGCATTTTCAGCAGAAAGTCCTTTGATAGCACCTGTTTCAATTTGGTGTTCAATGACTTCGTTTACCATGTACGGGTTGATGGCACTTGCGCCATATCCAAACAACAAAGCAAAGTGGTGTGGTTCGCGGGGTTCTGCAGATTCAATAATGATTCCAAAATTGGAACGCAAGCGATGTTTCATCATGCCGTGATGTACGTGTGCACACGCCAACAGCATTGGAATTGGTGCTTTTTCGTCGCTTATCCCTCTATCTGATAGAATGATAATATTAGAACCAGCCTCAACTTTTTTCTTAACATCCAAGAGCAAAGCATCTAAAGCACGCTCTAAGCCGTTGTTGCCCGATTGAACATCGTAAAGCGCAGAAACAGAACTTGTGCTAAAGTTTTCGTGTTCAATGAATTTAATCTTATCCAAATCTTCGTTAGAAATAATCGGGTTTTGGATGCGAAGCTTTTTGGCATGATCAGCAGTAACATCAAAAATATTGACATCGCTTCCTACGGACATTGAGGTGTCTGTAACGATTTCTTCGCGAATTCCATCAAGAGGTGGATTGGTTACCTGAGCGAACAATTGTTTAAAATAATTGTAGAGTAACTGAGGTTTATTGGAAAGTACTGCCAAGGGCGTATCTGTTCCCATAGAACCAATTGCTTCTTTCCCCTGTGTACTCATTGGTGTAATCAGCGTTCTGATATCCTCTTCAGTATATCCAAAGGCTTGTAAACGCTTGATATAAGGCTCAACTTCAACAGAGGTTTTGTTTCCTGTATATGGAACTTCTTTAAGCGGGAGTAAATTTTCTTTTAACCAGTCGCCATAGGGGTGTTTGGCAGAAACTTCTTCTTTCACTTCACGATCTTCAATGATGCGACCCTCTTCCATGTCTACCAAGAACATACGTCCCGGCTCTAAACGTCCGTGAAGGGATACGTTAGCAGGATCGATATCAATAACACCAGTTTCAGAGGACATAACGACATAACCGTCTTTGGTTACCGTGTAGCGCGATGGACGAAGTCCGTTTCGGTCTAATAAAGCCCCAATGTATTTTCCGTCTGTAAAAGGTACAGATGCAGGTCCGTCCCACGGCTCCATGATGCATGAATTATAGGCGTAAAAGTCTTTTTTGGCTGAGTCCATAGATTGATGTTTTTCCCAAGCTTCGGGAACCAGCATCATCATAACTTCAGGAAGTGAACGCCCTGAATGCAATAGCAATTCTACAACCATGTCCATGGAGGAAGAATCCGATTTTCCAGGCAATACAACTGGCGTGATATGCTTCATGTCTTCTCCAAAAAAGTCGTTTGCAAAAAGCTCTTCGCGGGCTTTCATGCGTATTACATTTCCTCTGTAGGTGTTTATTTCACCATTATGACACATGTATCGGAACGGTTGTGCCAAATCCCAAGTAGGGAAAGTATTGGTAGAAAAACGTTGATGTACAAGTGCCAATCGCGTAACTACTCGCGGATCTTTAAGGTCCATATAGAATCCTTCAATATCCTCAGGCATAAGTAATCCTTTGTATATTACGGTACGAGTAGAAAAACTCGGCAAATAGAAATAACTACTTTCCGACATTTTGCTGGCATACACGCGGTGTTCGGCACGTTTACGCGCAATGAAAGCTTTAGTGTTAAGTTGGTCTTCGGTAAGTGTGCCTGTCGCATCTTTTACAAATACTTGCTTGATATTTGGAAGGGTTTGTTTTGCAATTCTCCCAACTACGTCAATGTTAACAGGAACATCACGCCATCCAATAATGCTAAGATTTTGTCTGCTAAGTTCCTCCTCAAAAACTTCGATGCAGTGTGTGCGTTGGTTTAATTTTTGCGGTAAAAACACCATACCAAGCGCATAGGTTTGCGGCTTGGGTACATTGAAAGAACAAACTTCACTTAAGTAGTCATGTGGAATATCAATGAGAATTCCAGCACCATCTCCAGTTTTTCCATCGGCACTGACTGCGCCACGATGCTCCAATTTCACAAGAATATCTAAGGCCTTGTGAATGATATCGTTTGTGCGTTTGCCTTCTAGGCTGCAAATAAAGCCGGCACCACAGTTGTCGTGCTCATTTTCTGGATGGTATAAACCTTGAGGATTAGGTAGCATATTGAATTTTTCTCAAATATAAATTTTGACTTTAACTTATTTAAATAAGTATGCATTATTATCATAGGCAACTACCGTATTATTAAAATCTATTCTTAATATTATGAAAATGTTAAATTCAGTATGCTATAATTGACAAATAACAAATACATTAAAATTTTGATTTACACCCCCAATTATTTAGGGGTATAGAATTTGTTAATTATACTTTTTAACTAAAACACTATTAATTTTATGGGGTTTTAGAAGAATGTTAACCATAATTGTTCCAAAATAAATAAAATTATTAAATAGGATTTGCTAAAAAATCTTCTTTTTGAACTCCTAATCATTGCTATATTTGCTATCAAATAATTTCACAGACCCTTTTCATGGAAACTATCATTCTGATTGTCTTTTTCTTAGGATACCTATCCATAACACTCGAACATAACCTCAAAATAGATAAGCTTATTCCTGCTCTAGCCATGATGGCTATTTTGTGGGCACTTATTGCGCTTGGCCACCTTCCCGTTTTTGACGTAGATACGGTTTCTAAAAGTCTTCATGAAACACATATTGATGAAATCCTACTTCATCATTTGGGTAAAACAGCGGAAATTTTGGTTTTCCTTTTGGGCGCCATGACCATTGTTGAAATTATAGATTATTTCGATGGATTTGCAACGATTAAAGGATTTATTCGGACACGCAGTAAAGTCAAGTTATTGTGGATCTTCTCCATTTTGGCATTTATATTATCTGCCATCATAGACAACCTTACCGCTACAATTGTTCTTATTACAATACTCCAAAAAGTTGTAAAAGACCGCGAGACTAGACTTTGGTTTGCAGGGCTTATTATAGTAGCTGCCAATGCAGGGGGGGCATGGTCGCCCATTGGAGATGTTACGACAACGATGTTGTGGATTGGTAAAAAAGTAACCACGCCAGAGCTTATAAAATATTTACTTATTCCTTCTTTGGTGTGTATGGTTGTGCCCACGCTTATTGCAAGCCGCTACAATGCTTTTAAAGGAAAAATAGATGCCATTTCAGCTAAGGAAAGTTCCAAAACAACCTATGGCGCTACAATGTTATACTTGGGACTTGGGTCTATTTTATTTGTCCCTATTTTTAAAACGATAACACATTTACCCCCTTATGTTGGCATGATGCTTTCGTTAGCGGTTGTGGCAACCTTTGCAGAGATTTACAGTAATTCTAAATTTTCGATGTCAACTATTGACACTACTTCCGATGCACACGGTTCACACAGTCCTGTACACAGTGCACTAACTAAAATTGAGCTACCTAGTATCCTATTTTTCTTAGGGATTTTAATGGCAGTTGCTGCATTAGAATCGTTGGGCTTGTTGTTTAATTTCGCGCAAGATTTAACGGCCACCTTTCCTAACATGGATGTTGTAGTGGGGTTACTTGGTTCGGGATCAGCCGTTATTGATAACGTTCCGCTTGTTGCTGCCAGTATGGGAATGTTTTCACAAGGAGTTGACGACCCCCTTTGGCACGCGATCGCATTTGCTGCTGGAACTGGGGGAAGTATGCTGATTTTTGGATCTGCTGCTGGTGTAGTAGCTATGGGTATGGAAAAAATCAATTTTTTCTGGTACTTTAAAAAGATATCTATTTTAGCATTTATTGGTTTTGTATCAGGGTACATAACATTTATGCTAATGCGTGACTATATATTTGTGTAATGGATTATGCGTCTACGCTTCAGTGGCTGTATGCGCAACTTCCCATGTACCAACGTGTAGGTGCTGCAGCGCTCAACCCAAATTTAGATCGAATTTCTGCGCTGGTTACGCATTTGAACAACCCACAGACAAAATTTAAAAGCATTCACGTTGCTGGAACAAATGGCAAAGGTTCCTCTTCACACATGCTCGCATCTGTTTTGCAAGAGGCTGGTTACTCTGTTGGACTTTACACCTCTCCACATTTGAAAGACTTTAGAGAGCGCATCCGAATAAATGGTACGCCAATAGCTGAGGAATTTATTGTTTCTTTTGTGCAAAACAACAAATCATTTTTTGAAGCTGAGGCTTTTTCGTTTTTCGAAATGACAGTAGCACTTGCCTTTGATTATTTCGCTTCCCAACAGGTTGATGTAGCGGTAATTGAAGTTGGTTTGGGTGGACGATTGGACGCTACCAATGTGATTTTCCCAGAAGCTTGCTTGATTACCAATATCAGTTTAGATCACCAGCAGTTTTTAGGGACTACCCGAGCTGAAATAGCCGCAGAAAAGGCAGGAATCATCAAACCTAGAACGCCTGTGGTTGTGGTGGAGCACGATGCTGAAACCTTTCCCGTTTTTGAAGCAATTGCACAACAAAAATACGCACCGCTGCATATTGCTAATCCGTATGATTATAAAACCGATTTGTTAGGGGACTATCAAAAACAAAACAGCAACGGCGTGGTTTCGCTAATTCAGGTATTGCCTCAATTCTCAATTTCCGATGCAGCGATAAAAAATGGTTTTAAAAATGTTGTTTCTAACACAGGGTTGCGCGGGCGTTGGGAAATAATAGGCAATCATCCCAAAATAATAGCAGATGTGGCGCATAATTCAGCAGGGTTAAAAGCCGTTTTTGCTCAATTAGAGAGCGAGCATTTTAAAGCCTTGCATGTTGTCTTTGGGGTAGTTGCAGACAAAAATTCAGATGCTATCCTCGCATTATTGCCTAAAAAAGCACATTATTATTTGTGTGCCGCTGACGTTCCTAGAGCGATGCAAGTTGCTGATTTGGCAGCCATATTTAAGAAGGTGCACTTTGATTTCAGTACACATTTCAGTGTTAAAAATGCACTAGCTGCAGCCAAAGCAAAGGCAGCTAAAAACGATTTGATTTTTGTTGGCGGAAGTTTATTTGTCGTAGCGGAAATACTTCCTTAAAAAATTAGTGTAAAAGTGATTTTTGTAAGAATGGATTTTTATATATTTGCACCCCTCGGGCGCTTAGCTCAGTTGGTTCAGAGCACCTCGTTTACACCGAGGGGGTCGGGGGTTCGAATCCCTCAGCGC
>CATIMP010000124.1 GCA_949528465.1 Bacteroidota bacterium
ACAGGAGCTAAAATTGAAGTTTTTTTACTTAGAGAACTAAACAAAGAACAACGCCTTTGGGATGTGTTGGTTGATCCTGCACGTAAAATCCGAATTGGAAATAAACTGTATTTTGGCAATGACGATACACTTGTTGCTGAGGTAATTGATAACACCACTTCAAGAGGGCGAACATTGCGCTTTCTATTTGATGGGAGCTACGATGAATTCCGGACAAAACTGAAGAAACTTGGGCAAACACCGCTTCCCAAATATATCAAAAGACCAGAAGAAAGTTTTGACCGCGAACGCTATCAAACTATTTACGCCAAACACGAAGGAGCAGTAGCCGCACCTACAGCAGGACTTCACTTTTCAAAACACCTGTTAAAACGCCTTGAAATTAAAGGGATTGACTTGGCAGAAATTACACTTCACGTAGGTTTAGGAACCTTTAACCCAGTAGAGGTAGAAGATTTGTCCAAACACAAAATGGATTCCGAGGAGTTGATAATTGAGGCGAACGCCGCTACACTAGTGAATCGTGCAAAAGAAGCAGGTAATCGTGTTTGTGCTATTGGAACTACTTCAATGCGTGCTATTGAAACCTCTGTTTCATCGAGTAATTCGCTAAATCCATACCAAGGTTGGACCCATAAATTTATCTTTCCTCCGTATGATTTTAAAATCGGAGATGCGCTCGTAACCAATTTTCACTTGCCAAAATCTACGTTGCTTATGATGGTTTCTGCCTTTGCGGGTCACGATTTCATTAAAAAAGCTTATGATGAGGCGATAAGTCAAAAGTATCGTTTCTACTCTTACGGAGATGCGATGCTTATTTTATAAGCATTTATGAGCGACGTTCGGAAAGATATTCGCCGACGTAGCAAGGAAGAACTTCGTTCTTTTTTTGTGGAACATGGAGCACCTGCGTTTCATGGCAACCAAGTCTATGAGTGGTTGTGGCAAAAAGCGGTTACAGATTTTGCACAAATGACCAATCTTTCCAAGACGCACCGCGCGTTGCTTTCGGCGCATTTTAGCATCAATCATGCCGATGTTGCACAAGTGCAAAAAAGCGAAGACGGTACCATGAAAAATGCCGTTCGGCTACATGATGGCAAAGTAGTTGAGTCTGTTTTGATTCCTACTGAAACACGCTCAACGGCTTGTGTTTCCAGTCAAGTAGGATGCAGCTTAGACTGTTCGTTTTGTGCCACAGCGCAGCTAAAACGTATGCGTAATCTAAATCCAGACGAGATTTTTGACCAAGTAGCTACGCTCAATCGCCAAAGTTTGGAACACTTCAGCAGGCCGTTGTCTAATATTGTTTTTATGGGAATGGGCGAACCCATGATGAACTATTCCAATGTGATAAAAGCCATTGAGAAAATTACAAGCCCAGAAGGAATGGGGATGTCTCCGCGTCGCATTACCGTTTCTACATCAGGAATTCCAAAAATGATTGTGAAAATGGCAGACGAACATCCACGGTTCAAACTTGCCGTATCGCTGCATAGTGCTGTTGAAGATACGCGCAATAACATCATGCCTTTTAGTACAAATTTCCCACTTACTGATTTGAAGGATTCCATTCAATACTGGTATTCCAAAACCAAGGAACGCGTAACCTACGAATATGTAGTCTGGAAGGAAATCAATGATAGCGTAGATGAGGTAAAAGCATTGGTGAACTTTTGCAAGCATACACCATCAAAAGTAAATTTGATTGAATATAATCCAGTAGGGAACGATGCATTTGAACAGGCCGATAATACAGCCATCAATCTTTATGTTTACGAACTTTCTAAGCATCAGATTCCGGTTACTATTCGTCGTTCGCGCGGTAAAGATATTGACGCTGCTTGTGGCCAATTGGCAAATAAATCATCACACTAATATTCAAAATCAGCGATTTAGCGTGTAACTAATGCGTGAAATTGTATCTTTATACCCCAATGAAAATCGTAGAGCAGCTTAAACAACCTATTGCCACAGAGATGGAACGCTTCGAGGAAAAGTTTTCCAACGCTATGCGCTCCCAAGTAGCACTACTAAATCGTATCACTTATTACATTGTAAACAGAAAGGGGAAGCAAATGCGCCCGATGTTTGTTTTTTTGGTGGCAAAAATGCTGGGTAAGAATGAAGTCAACGAACGAACCTACCGTGCAGCATCTGTAATTGAACTTATTCATACGGCAACGCTTGTCCACGATGATGTAGTTGATGAAAGTTATCAGCGACGAGGTTTCTTTTCTATCAATGCACTTTGGAAGAATAAAATTGCTGTTTTGGTTGGCGATTATCTGTTATCAAAGGGGTTACTTCTTTGTATAGATCACAAAGATTTTGATTTACTTGAAATTATATCCGTTGCCGTACGTGAAATGAGCGAGGGCGAATTGTTGCAAATCGAAAAAACACGCAGACTGGATATTGACGAAGCAGTTTATTACGAAATCATCCGGCAAAAAACAGCTACCCTTATTGCGTCTTGTTGTGCTTTGGGAGCAGCATCGGTGCATGCTTCAACAGACGGCATTGCTCAGATGCGCGCATTTGGAGAGGACATAGGAACTGCATTTCAAATTAAGGACGACTTATTTGATTATGGCGAAACAAAAATTGGTAAGCCCACAGGAATTGATATTAGAGAAAAGAAAATGACACTGCCGCTAATTCATGTGTTGAATAAGGTTAGTGATAAAGAAAAAAAGTGGCTCTTAGACTCTGTTCGCCATCACAACAAAAACAAAAAGCGGGTAAAAGCGGTGATTGCTTTTGTAAAACAACAGGGCGGATTGGACTATGCAACCAAGCAAATGCACGCTTTTAAAGACAAGGCTTTAACGCAACTGCGTGCCTTTCCGCAAAACGAATTTAGAGACGCACTCGAAGAAATGGTGTGTTATGTTATTGATCGAAAGAAATAACTTCACCGAATTACGTATTTTAGAGCTTATTTTTAGTTGTGATTCAAAAATCCACCATTGATGCTGTTTTTGAAACCGCCCGACTCGAGGAGGTTATTGGCGATTTTGTACAACTCAAAAAATCGGGATCTAATTTTAAGGGATTAAGTCCTTTTTCTGAAGAACGAACGCCCAGTTTTATGGTGTCGCCCGTAAAGCAAATCTGGAAAGATTTTTCAAGTGGAAAAGGGGGTAACGTCATTGCTTTTTTGATGGAACACGAGCACTTTTCGTATCCAGAAGCAATTCGCTATTTGGCAAAAAAATACAACATTGAAATTGAGGAAACCGAACAAAATGACGAACAAAAGGCAGCTGCCAGTGCACGCGAAAGCATGTATTTGGTTAGCTCCTACGCGCTTAGCTTTTTTCAGGACTCACTTTGGGAAACGACTTCCGGTAAGGCCATTGGGCTAAGTTATTTCAAGGAACGCGGTTTTACCGACGAAACCATTCGTGACTTTCAGTTGGGCTATTCTCCCAACGAGTGGACTGCACTCACTGATGCTGCAGTAAAGGCAGGTTATCAATTGGATTTTTTAGAAAAAACGGGTCTTACTATCGTCAAAGAAGATAGAAAGTTTGACCGTTTCAAAGGGCGTGTGATGTTTCCTATTCACAGCATGTCGGGTCGTGTGTTGGGTTTTGGTGGACGTATTCTTACACAAGACAAGAAAGCTGCGAAATACATGAACTCGCCTGAAAGCGAGATTTACAACAAAAGCAAGGTACTTTATGGACTTTATCAGGGAAAACAAAGTATTGCAAAAGAGGACAATTGTTTTTTGGTAGAAGGCTACACGGATGTTATTCAAATGCACCAGCGCGGGGTAAAAAACGTGGTGTCTTCATCTGGAACAGCATTAACTCCTGAGCAGATTCGCCTCATACGACGCTTAACACAAAACATAACCGTACTCTTTGACGGCGATGCAGCGGGATTGCGCGCCTCACTTCGTGGTATTGACTTGATATTAGAGGCCGGTATGAATGTTCGGGTATGTTCGTTTCCAGAAGGGGCAGATCCAGATAGTTTTGCCCGTGCTCACTCGAAAGAAGATTTAGAGATTTTTTTGACAGAAAACGCTAAAGATTTTATTCAATTTAAAGCCGCACTTCTTGTAGATGAAGCTGCCCAAGATCCCATTAAAAAAGCGGAAACTATTCGTGAAATGGTGCAAAGTATTGCCAAAATTCCAGATAGAATTAAGCAAGAAGTTTATGTGCGTTCGTGTGCTGCACAAATGGACATTAGTGAAGAAGCACTATTTGCAACCCTGGCACAAGTTTCCCAGAAAAATGCGACCAAGCCCTCACAACGGCAAGCTGCCCAACCCATGAAGTTGGTGAGCGCTGAGCAGCGTGTTCCGCAGGTGAGTACTCGTTTTGAGTTGGAAAAAAACATCATTAAAATATTATTGCTTTATGGGAATGAGGAGGTGGAATTCCATGAACCTATTTTACAAACAGATGAAAAGTCAGGGGATTTAAAAACAGTTACCGCTAAGGTTAAATCACGTGTTTTTGAAAAGATTTATTTGGATTTACAGCAAGACGAAATTGACTTTACAACTAGCACATTTAAATTACTTTACCCTAAAATTTTAAACGCCCTCAGCGCCCAAGACGAAATGCAAATAGATTCTTTTGTTTCTAAGTTGCCACCTGAATTAGCTACCGAAGTTTCGGACTTGCTTTTACAAGACGAGCAATATACACTTCACGATTGGGAGCGTAAGAATATTTTTGTAGCAGATAAATCTAAATCATTACCCAAGTGGGTGCATGAAATTATTCTTCGCTTTAGGTGCCAGTTGATAGACGAAAAGGTATCAACACTTCAAGAACAAACAGAAGAAGACCAAGAGGCGCATCACAAAGAGTTGCTGGAAGAAATTGTTCAATATCACCAGTTAAAAACACTGCTTAGCGGACGGCTAAACCGAGTGGTTTAGAACATGTCTAAATCGACTTCTTGTGTTTTTCGTGCCAAATCGATAACATTTTTAGCGTTAAGTTTTTTCATAATCCGTGCACGGTATGTGCTTACGGTTTTATCGCTAATGTTTAGTGAGGAGGCGATTTCAATATTTTTATTTCCATTAATAAGCAACCGAAGCACCTGAATTTCACGCCGAGAGAGTTTCTCAAATACCGAAAGCGGATTTGCACCTGCTTGATCAAAGGCGATAAGCTCTGCTAATTCGCTGGTAATGTAAACCCCTCCAGCACTAATTTTAAGAATGGCCTCTCTTAGTCTACTCAATGGATTGGATTTGCATAAATAGCCTGAAGCACCTGCCTTTAGCGTGTTAATGGCATAAACTTCCTCCTTCAATGCACTGAAAATTAAAAAGCGCACTTTGGGGTGTTTTTCTTTAAGTTGATTGATTAAATGAATCCCCTCAAATCCAGGTAACTCTAACTCCAATATGACAATACTAGCCTTTTTGGCGTTTAAAAAGTCATGAAGCTCTCTGTAGTGAAGTCCTTTTCCTACAATATTTATTTCGGTAGAGTTGCGAAAAACAGCCTTGACTCCTTTGTGGATTATCGGATGTGCATCAGCTATAAATACGCGTATCATGAGTTTAGTTGTTGCTTACTAAAATATGAAAAATGTAATCTAATAGGTTAAATACTTTTTAAAAATTGAAAATTTAACATTTACATCATATTAGGTGCTTTGGTATTTCGCAAACGGGGATGGGATTCATCTTGTGTTTGTTTGTATTGTGGTGTTTTAAAAACGTGGACATAATGCGTAATTCTTTTCCTACAAAATCGTCAGCTACTTTTCCTGACTGATGCTGTTTCATTGCCCACTCCAATTCTTCGTAAGTGGCACCTAATTGATCTTCATCGTTTCGGTCGTCATCCCAAAGGCCATCTGTTGGAGGTGCTTTTAAAATGGCATCACTAACACCTACTGTTTTTGCAAGTGCGCGCACTTCTGTTTTCATCAAATCTGCAATTGGGCTAAGGTCTACTCCGCCATCTCCGTATTTGGTGTAAAAGCCCACGCCAAAATCTTCAACTTTATTGCCTGTACCCGCTACCAAATAGCGATGTCGTGCAGCAAAATAATACAGCGTTACCATGCGCAACCTAGAACGACTGTTTGCCAGCGATAACAACGCCGCATCGCTGGTATCGTATTCACTTGTAACTTCAGAAAATGAAGTGAAAACACGGTTTAGGTTTATGGTCTTTCCACACGCATTCGTAAATTTTTTTTCAAGCCATTTGATATGTTCTTGTGCTCGGTCAATCTGATTTTCTTGTTGTTTTATAGGCATTTCCAAGCAGAGTGTTGGAAGCCCTGTTTTGGCGCAGAGTGTGGACGTGAGCGCCGAGTCAATACCACCCGAAACGCCAATTACAAATCCATTCATGCCGTTTTCTTCGGCATAGGATTTTAACCAATTGACAATGTGTTCGATTACTTCTTTATTTTTCATAGCATTTGTATCTTTAGTGCCTGAATGGGAACTTCGAGACAATGTAAAATTAATGGATTTTTTTGGCATCTAAAAGCCTTACTTTTTGGTCTATTGCTATTTATTGTGAATTGCACCTCTTCGCCTCATCCAAAACAAGACGATTTACCAGACTTTGATATTGATCTCATTCGTTTTGAGCAACATTTTTTTGGCGACTTAGAAAGGCCGTTGGAGCAATTAAAATCTCAATATCTATATTTTTTTCCCTCTCAAACACCTGACTCAGTTTGGCAAGCCAAACGCACAGACTCCTTGCAACAAATTCTTTTTCAAGCCACAAAAATAATTTCAGATAAGGATTTATATACGCGAACCGAAAATGTGCTTCAGCACGCTAAGCACTACTTTCCTAAAGAAAAATTACCACACAAAGTCATAACATTACTAACAGATGTAAATTACGGGTTACGTGCCGTTGATGCAGATAGCCTTTTGTTGATATCTGTTGACACCTATCTTGGTGCATCGCATCCACTTTACGAGGGCATCCCCCAATACATCAAAAACAAGTTAATTTTTGCACATTTAGAGGCAGAGCTTGTTGATGCACTTTCTGACAGGTTTATTCCGCAGCTTAATAGTAGCGTGTTTTTGAATAGAATTGTTCAGCATGGTAAACGCCTGTTGCTACATGATTATTTTGCACCACATTTGAATCCGCATTCACATATTCAATATACCCAAAGCCAATGGGAATGGGCAATAGAACACGAGTCAGATGTGTGGCGTTTTTTTATTGATAACGAACTTCTATTTTCGACAGACAAAAGCCTTCGCTTTCGCTTTTTATCAGCAAGTCCGTATTCAAAATTTTACTCGTACTTAGATGAAAATTCACCTGGTCGAATAGGGCAGTGGATTGGGTATCGCATGCTAAAAAAATACCAAAAACGCACTGGAGCAAGTTTGCAAGAAGTTCTTTCAGCAAACGCACAAGAAATATTAAAAAAATCTAGATACAACCCATAATATGCAACGTAAAACAGCTATCACACTTAGCGTGACATTAGACGATAACAATACTCCCGAACACATGCAATGGTCTGCACCCGATGGCGGGGTCAAGCAACAAAACATGGAAGCTTTTTTTCTGAGCACTTGGGACAAAGAATCTCAAGAAAGCGCCCGTATTGATTTGTGGACAAAAGAAATGCCAGTAGATCAAATGCAAGTTTTTGTGCATCAAGTGTTGGTGGGAGTTCGGGAGTCGTATTTAAGAGCAACTGAAGACGCTCAAATGGCAGAAGCCATGCAGCAATTCTGTGATTTTTTTGCGTCGGAGCGGAACCTTAATGACGTCAAAAAATCTGATTAAAGTAGCGTTTTGATATATCCCAACACGGCATCTTTCCCTAACCTTGATGTTGACGAAGTCACAAAATGCGGCGGTGTTTCTTCCCAAATACCTTCTAAAAGTGTATGTAGGTAAGCAGATACAGTCGTATCTATAACGCGCTCCGAAAGTTTATCTGCTTTTGTGAAAATGATAGAAAAAGGAATTTGCTGAGTGCCCATCCATTCCATAAACTCTAAGTCGATGGGTTGTGGTTCGTGCCTAATGTCAATAAGTAGAAAAGCATTTACAAGTTGTTTTCGCTCCAAAAAATAGTCTGTAACATACTGTTGGAACTCCTTTTTGTTTTTTTTGGAAACACGTGCGTATCCGTACCCGGGTAAATCAACAAGATGCCACTTTTCGTTAATTAAAAAATGATTGATAAGTTGTGTTTTACCAGGCTTACCCGATGTTTTTGCCAACTTTTTTCGATCAGTTAGCATATTAATCAAGGACGATTTTCCAACATTGGAGCGTCCAATAAAGGCAAACTCTGGAAGTTTCGTGTTGGGGCATTGCGCTACACGAGAATTACTTACAACAAACCTTGCGTTTTTGATGCGCATGGCTACATATTGTTTTCGCTTAGCCAGCCAGTAAGATATTCATTAAACAACGCTGGATGTTCCATCATCGGCGCATGCCCGCATTTGTCAATCCAATACAGCGTAGAATTTGGCAAAAGTCTATGAAATTCATCACCTACGTTAGGTGGAGTTACGCCGTCTTGCTTTCCCCAAATAATTCCTGTTGGAGTGCTAATATTAGGTAAATCTTTAGCCATATTGTGTCGAATGGCACTTTTGGCAATAGTAAGAATTTTAATCAGCTTTTTTCTGTCATTTACGGTTTCAAAAACATCATCAACGACTTCTTTGGTGGCTACTTTCGGATCATAAAAAACATCTTGTGTTTTCTTTAGAATATAATCGTAATTTTCACGTTTTGGGTAGCTTTCACCCATAGCATTCTCATACAAACCCGAGCTTCCTGTAAGAAC
>CATIMP010000125.1 GCA_949528465.1 Bacteroidota bacterium
CAAACTTATAGTTTGTCGAAATATCCCATTATTTTTCTTTTTATTTCCCTGTTTATAGGGCTGAAAAGTGGCGCTCAAAGCAGTGAAACGTTTGATATAAGCATTAGTCAGATTGAATATATTGATGCTAAAACAGAACAACTTACGTATTTAGACTCTAAGAGTCTTATAAAAGAATTGCGACTTTCTCGAAATTACAACCACGTATATATCGAGTTAGAGAATAGTCCAGAAATACATTATTCGTATAAAGTAACAGGCCAAGCAGGTTTTGGCGAATGGAAAAAATCGACAAATGAAATTCACTTGGTTGGGCTATCTAGGGGCGAACACCAATTGTGTATTCGCGGAGAGCGCAACGGTTTAGTATCTAACGTACAACAATTCAAAATACACATTTCCTCACCGTTCTATTTAAAGTGGTGGTTTATTTCCCTTATTATAATCGTTGTGGTATTTGTTTTTTATATGTTTTTGGTACTGGAGGCCAAACTATTAAAGGAGCGTAAAGACCGTAACCTTCAAGTTTCTAACTTAGAGGCAAAGGCGTATAGAGCGCAAATGAATCCACATTTTATTTTTAATGCGTTAAACGGCATGCAAACTGCTATGATTTTGGGTGGAGAAAAGGAGTTTAATAAATACATTACTTCATTCTCAAAACTTATTCGCAACACGATCGAGATGAGTAGTGTAGATCGTATTTCAATCGCTGACGAAGTACAATACATCACCAACTATATCGAATTACAGGGATATAGACTTGAAGAAAAAATTGATTTAGTGTTTAATATTGACTCGAGAATTGACCAAGATAAGGTGTATTTACCATGCATGATGGTTCAGCCCATTGTTGAAAATTCTATCGTACACGGAATAATTCCCAAAAAGGAAAGTGGAAAAATCACGATAGACTTAACACAGGAAGACGAAATGCTAAGGGTGTGTGTAACCGATAACGGTATTGGTCGTGAAGCCGCAGCCAAACAAAGAGAAAAATACGCGAAACACAAGTCGTTTGCTACACAAATTATGCGCGATAGAATTGATATTTTTAATTATTACAACGACCGAAAACTAAAGTTTCGCATCGAAGATTTATATAATGATGATGGGAGTGCTGCAGGTACTCGAGATATACTTTATGTGCCTTTAGACCTTAAAACACGCCACTAATCAACGTATCGTAACGGAAGCAAGTAGAATAGCCTTTGTTTGCAAAATAGTTCGGTGTGGACGCATCGCCGCAAGCCAAAACAAAATCTCCACCCCAAGCACCAAGGCTTTTAATGGCGCCACTAAAGTCTTCGAAAATACGTTTTTGCACAGGGATTTGTCCTATAAGTTGACCCATAATTTCCTCGTGTTGTAGCATCAACTTTTGAAAATCTTTAGGCGTTGTTTTTTCTAAAAAGCTTTTGGTTAGTTCATCTATTTCCCGAATTATTGATGACGTGAGCTTGCTTTGGTCAAATGCAGCTACCGCTTTCTGACTGTCTTGTTTATGATTCAGATGAACAAAAAATAATTGATCCAAACATTCAGGTGAAAAATCTACAGCAGTGACTCTCGGTTGGTGTGGATTTGTACGTTCATAAATCAATGCACTTTTTGTTGTAGCACATGCAATGTCATATCCGCTTCCACCAAAAACCTCTTGTTGCAATTGGTATGGATTTACGCCTGACCACTGTGCTAAAAGGGAGATTAGCGTTGATGAACTCCCCAACCCCCACGAGCGGTCAAAATCGAGTGTGGTGGTAAACGAAAGCCCCGCTGAGGTATTCCAGCAGTTTGGATTTTGGGTTTTAATTTCCAAAAACAAATGTTGTAGCCTTTTACCAATTTCATCAAGGCGTTTTGGTGTGAATGAAGTGATATCAAATTCATTTTCATACCACAAATTCCCATGCTGATCTACACTTTTCCATTGGATGGTATTTCCAGTTTCAACAACTTCCAACGACTGCCCTAGTTTTGTAGGAACTGCCAATGCTTTTGCACCACCCAAAACGGCATATTCTGCCGTTAGTAATAATTTCCCGTGTGCAAAAAATTTCATTTTGAGCGTAGTTTTTCAAGCACTTCTACAACAGCGTGATGCGAAACGGTATGTTTTTTAAAATGTTCTACTACCGCTTCTTTTTCGGAAGGCGTTGCCTCAAATTGATTTAAGATATTAAGTAAATGCATTTTCATATGCCCTTGTTGAATACCTGTGGTTACCAAGCTTTTTACGGCTGCAAAATTTTGCGCCAATCCCGCTACGGCGATAATCTGCATTAATTCCACTGCGTTAGGTGTTCCCATGAGTTCGTGGCACCATTGTACCATAGGGTGCAGTTTTGTAAGGCCGCCAACCGTTCCAATAGCCAATGGAAGCCGAAGTGAAAAGTGGAATACCCCATCTTTAATTTCAGCTTTAGACAAACTGCGATATTGTCCGCTATCGGCTGCAAAGGCATGCACGCCTGCGGCTACGGCCCTAAAATCATTTCCGCTGGCAATAACTACCGCATCTACACCATTCATAATGCCTTTGTTGTGCGTAACGGCACGATAAGGTTCTAGTGCTGCAATGCGAACAGCTTGCACAAACTTTTCTGCAAACAATTGACTTTCAGCTTCATTCGGCAGTAGTTGTGCTACGGGACACGATACAGCTGCCTCAACCAAACAATTGGGTACGTGGTTAGATAAGATGCTCATAACCACTTCTATGGCTTTTTCACTTGCTGAAAAGGGGTTGTGTTGCACAGCCAGTTCACGTAGGGTATGTGCCAATTGCTCAAAGCAAGAATTGATGAAATTCGCGCCCATGGAGTCTTTGGTTTCAAAGCGCACATCTAGCTGAAAGTAGCCTTCTAATAATGCCGTTTTATTGACCAATGTCAAGGATGTAATACCACCGCCGCGCGCACGCATGTTTTTTGTAATGAGTTCCGTAGCTTCCAAAAGCTTTGCCTTGTTCGTGTCAAAAAATGTTTGAAGACGGTTGGGATCTCCATCAAATATAAAATGCACTTGCCCCACTTTTTCGGTGCCTAAAACACGTGCTTTAAATCCCCCTTTAGTAGCCCAAAACTTAGCGGCATTTGCCGCTGCGGCCACGACTGAACTTTCTTCAATCGCCATAGGGATAGTCAAGGTTTTATCGTTGATGATAAAGTTGGGCGCAACCCCAATAGGCAGGTAAAAATTAGCAACCGCATTTTCAATAAAATCGTCGTGGAGGTTTTGCCTTTTGGCATCTGGATGGGTGTACTTGGCCAACACTTCTTGTGCTTGTTCCGAGTCCTGAAATGCATTTTCGGTAATCCATGCTATTTTTTCGGCTTTGGTTTTTTTAGAAAACCCCGAAACCAATGCATGCTGCTCCTTTTGATTGCTCATAGGGCAAAGATACGACTGTTGGTCTAATTATATGGGAAGCACTATGGTATGTATTTTTGGAATTATCTCTTTTCTCGTAGCAATTTTCGTAAAAATGTGA
>CATIMP010000126.1 GCA_949528465.1 Bacteroidota bacterium
AAGGCGAAGCAACAAAAGATTTAAAAACGTCCAAAACTTCGGACAACTTTATTTTGTATCCCGATGACTATCATGGTGTAGTGCCAAAAATGCTCGTAAAAGAAGGCGAAAAAGTACTTATTGGGCAACCCGTTTTTTTTTCAAAAGCAAATCCTGAAATGCAATTTGTTTCGCCAGTAAGTGGAACACTGTCAAAAATTGTAAGAGGGGCAAAACGCCGTATTTTGGAAATTCAATTGAAGTCCGACGGTAAAGACAAAGTTGTAAAACACAAAATACCTGCTTTGGATAAGCTTAGTGATGCAGATATAAAATCGCATTTACTCGCATCTGGATGTTGGCCTTTTATTAAGCAACGCCCTTATGATGTTATTGCAAACCCAGACAGCACGCCAAAAGGTATTTTTATATCTGGATTCAACACCGCGCCACTAGCTGCAGATGTTGCGTTTATACTTCAGGATCAACAAGAAGATTTTCAAAATGGGATTAACGTACTCGCCACATTGGCGCCTAAAGTCCACCTCTCTGTTTCAGCCGATGACACTTCTTTCTTATCAAGCGTAAGCGGAGTGGAGATTCATCGCGTTAAAGGCATTCACCCTGCGGGAAATGTGGGTGTACAAGTGCATCATATTGATCCAATCAACGCTGGCGAAACTGCTTGGGTGATAAACCCAGAAGATGTTGCCAATATTGGACGATTTTTTACTTCAGGTGTATTTAATCCGCAACGAACGGTCGCAGTAGCAGGTCCTGTCGTAAAAACACCATCTTATTACAAAACACGAATTGGTGCTTCAATTGCCCCATTACTTAACGATGCAGGAGTTTCTACCAATGGCCAAGTGCGTATCATTAATGGAGATGCGCTTTCTGGTGCTACAACTCACGCCGATGGAAGTGTTGGATTTTATAACAACACGCTTACCGTGCTCGCAGAAGGAAATCACTTCCGAATGTTTGGTTGGTTGCCTTTTGCTGGAAGCAAGATTTTCAGCATGTCGCGCACTTCGTTGTCATGGTTGTTACCAAAACGCACTTATGCACTAGACACGAACATGAACGGTGAAGAACGTGCTCTTGTGGTTACTGGAGAAATGGAACAGGTTTTACCAATGGATATTTTCCCCATGCAATTATTAAAAGAGTGCATGGCACAAAATATTGAGAAAATGGAAGGTCTTGGTATTTATGAAGTTGCCCCAGAAGATTTTGCTTTAGTAGATTACGCAAGTACCTCTAAAATAGAAGCGCAAGCTATAATTCGCGAAGCGCTAGATTTGATGATTAAAGAAGTTGGTTAAATAGATATTTATGAAACTACGTGAACGTATAGATGCAATAAAAAAACCTTTTGGCAAAGGTCAAAAATTCGAGCGTTTTGCCCCTGCGGTTAACGCCTTCGACACCTTTTTATTTGTACCCAATCACACCACACATAAAGGCGCACACATACGCGATGGTGTTGACTTAAAACGCACCATGGTAACGGTAATTATTGCCTTGTTACCTGCCTTTATTTACGGGGTCTACAACACAGGCTATCAATATTTTATTCAATCTGGAATTGCCTTTACTTTTTGGGATGCTTTGCTACATGGTGCATTAAAGATTATGCCTATGGTAGCTGTGTCTTACGGCGTTGGACTTGCAATTGAGTTTGCATTCGCTGTATATCGTGGCCACGAAGTCAACGAGGGGTACTTGGTTACAGGACTTTTGATTCCTATGATTATGCCTGTTGACATTCCACTTTGGATGGTTGGGCTGTCTGTCGCTTTTGCTGTTCTTATTGCTAAAGAGGCTTTTGGTGGAACTGGTATGAATATTCTTAACCCTGCGTTAACTGCTCGCGCATTTGCTTTCTTTGCTTATCCCACGTACATGTCTGGAAACAAGGTTTGGGGTTCTGAGGCAAGCAACGTTGACGGTATTTCTGGAGAAACCGTTTTAGGTAGCTTGGCTGCAGGCAACGATGTCAGTTATTCTATGTTTGATATGTTTATGGGTGCCATTCCTGGATCTATTGCTGAAACATCAACACTTTGGGTATTGGTTGGTGCTGCTATTTTAATCCTCACCGGAGTGGGAAGCTGGCGTATTATGGTAGGTGGTGTGCTTGGCGCAGCAGCTACCGCATTTTTATTTAATCTTTGGGGCGCTAACGCCTTGATGTCATTCGATTGGATGAATCATCTTATTGTTGGTGGTTTTGCATTTGGTATCGTATTTATGGCAACGGATCCTGTTTCTGCCGCACAGACAACAAAAGGAAAATGGATTTACGGAATCCTTGTGGGACTTTTCTGTATGCTAATCCGTGTATTTAACCCAGCATACCCAGAAGGCGTAATGTTGGCTATCTTATTAATGAATGTTTTTGCGCCTACTATTGATCACTACGTGGTTGAAGGAAATATCAAACGACGTAAAAAACGCCTTAACGCAACACTAACTCCTGCATCATGAACAGAGATTCGAACGGGTATACTTTTGGTTTTGCTGCCGCCATGGTTTTGGTAGTAGCTTCTGTACTTGCTTTCACAGCAAGCTCACTTAAAGATTTGCAATCTGAAAACGTGCGTAAAGAAAAAATGCAAAACATTCTTTCTACTATCGGAATCGAAACGGATAGAGAAGGGGCAGAAGTATTATTTAATCAATATATTACGGAACAGCTAGCGCTAAAAAACGATGGCTCTATTGATGCTACTGTTGATGCGTTTTCGGATGTTAAGTTGTCTTTTGAGCTTAAAAAAGATGCACAAGAACAACGCTTTCCATTGTATGTAGCCAGTGTTGAAGCGAATCAGTACTACATCATTCCGCTTCGTGGTTCTGGTCTTTGGGATGCCATATGGGGATATATCGCTCTCGACAATGATCGCAATACCATAATTGGCGCTGTTTTTGACCACAAAGGCGAGACGGCAGGACTGGGTGCTGAAATTACCCAACAGTGGTTTATGGATCGATTTGTAGGCGAAAAAATATTTGATACCACGGGTAAGTTGGTGGGAATTAGTGTCTCTAAAACCAACAACGACCCTAACGATACAGATAAAGACGACCACGAGGTTGATGCCATTTCGGGCGCAACCATTACGGGCGATGGTGTTTCTGACATGATTAAAGAGCGCTTACAACACTACTTGCCTTACCTTAAAGCTCAACCCGCAGACCTTGCGTATAACAACTAACTATGTCACAACCAAAATCAAATAAAAAACCAGCCATTTTCTTTGTAGCTAAGGAGCGCGAGCCGCTTTTTTCGAAGAAAAATCGTGCGTTACTCAAAGATCCGCTTGACGACAATAACCCGATTACCGTTCAGGTTTTGGGAATTTGTTCTGCATTGGCCATTACGGTACAGCTAAAACCCGCAGTGGTCATGACCCTTTCTGTAATTGCAGTTATGGGTGCGAGTAACGTTATCGTTTCTATCCTTAGAAATGCTATTCCAAACCGTATCCGAATTATTGTACAATTGGTTGTTGTGGCTTCTATGGTTATCCTTGTAGATCAAGTTTTGCGTGCCTTTGCCTATGACGTAAGTAAACAACTTTCTATTTTCATTGGATTGATTATTACCAACTGTATTGTAATGGGACGCTTAGAGGCATTTGCCCTTGGAAATGGTGTTTGGAAATCATTTTTAGATGGGATTGGTAATGCAGCAGGATATGGTTTTATGCTCATATTAGTTGCTTTTTTCCGCGAGCTTTTGGGCTCTGGAAAATTATATGGATATCAAGTTATTCCAGATGCGCTGTACGAAATGGGCTATGAAAACAATGGCTTGATGCTATTGTCGCCAATGGCTTTGATAACTCTAGGTTTAATTATTTGGGTGCAACGCGCACGCAACCGTAAACTCATCGAAAAAAACTAGGCCATGGATTACGTTAATCTTTTTGTAAAAAGTATTTTTATTGAGAACATGATTTTCGCCTATTTCTTAGGAATGTGTTCGTATTTGGCGGTATCTAAAACAGTAAAAACAGCTGTTGGATTAGGCTTTGCTGTAATCTTTGTATTATCTATTACTGTGCCTATCAACTATTTGTTAGACAACTATTTGCTTAAACCTGGCGCAATGGCTTGGTTAGGCGAAGATTATGCGGCATTAGATCTTAGCTTCTTAAGTTTTATCATGTTTATTGCGGTGATTGCTTCTATGGTACAATTGGTTGAAATGATTGTGGAGAAATTCGCACCTGCACTTTATGGCGCGTTGGGGATTTTCTTACCACTAATCGCTGTGAACTGTGCCATTTTGGGTGGATCATTGTTTATGCAGCAAAAGAGTTTTGCTTCTATTGGCGAGTCTGCCGTTTACGGTTTTGGCTCTGGAATTGGTTGGCTGTTGGCTATTTTAGCCATTGCTGCTATTCGTGAAAAAATCGCCTA
>CATIMP010000127.1 GCA_949528465.1 Bacteroidota bacterium
GTAAATGCCATTTTTGGGGGGTTTGGAGAATCCATTCACGTAAGTCTAAGCAGGCATTTTATCAAACAATATATTTATGCTGTTGCGGTAGGTGTTTTGTTGGGCCTTTTGTTTCTTATTTCAATTGCAGGTTACCTGTTTTTTGAGCTTTTGGTAGCGCAAATTTTTGATTTTGGATTTGAATTAAATCCGTGGATACGCTTGCTTTTTTTCTTTGGAATGGCGTATTTGGTTAGTTCTATCCTCTTTTATTTTGGCACACATCGCGGCTTTTCAAGCTTCTTTTCGGCAGGTGCCTTGGTAACTACTTTTTTGTTTGCCTTAACCTCGTTTGGTTTTGGCGTCTACTTGGATAATTTTGCTCAGTATAACCAACTCTATGGCTCTATTGGCGCCATCCTTATTTTGATGCTTTATATTTGGTTGAACGCCATAGTCTTGTTGTTGGGGTTTGAACTCAATGCCTCTGTCGCTAAGCTAAAACAGTCTCGCTAATGTCGTTTTTTTTAGATGTAATTCTTCCCTTGCCCCTAAAGGAAACGTTTACGTATGTTATTACGCCAGCCGAAGCCAAAGTGCTTCAGCCTGGCATGCGCGTTGTAGTTCCGTTTGGCAAACGAAAAATGTTTACTGCACTTGTTTTTAAGGTGCATCGAGATGCGCCAAAAGCCTATCAACCAAAACAAATAGATAGTATTATTGATACAAGCCCCGTGCTTTCGGTAGTTCAACTGTCGTTTTTAAGTTGGATAGCCTCTTACTACCAGGCACCTTTGGGGCTGGTTGTTCGCACAGCACTGCCTTCTGTAATGTTGTTAGAAAGCGAAACGGAAATTATCATTCACGAATGGGAAACCCTTTTGCCATCGCTATCCAAAAATGCCCTAAAACTGTTGCAGCAAGTACAGCCAAATAGTGCGGTCTCCATAGCACAAGTGCAGCAACTGATCGGGGTGAAAAATCCTTTTCCTGTTCTAAACGAATTGGTAGGGGCAAATTACGCAGTCTTAAAAGAGGAAGTGTATGCGAAGTACCAAGCCAAAACACAAACAGAAGTGGTGTTGCATCCACGGCTTAAAAATGATGATGCTCTAAAGCAATTATTGGATGAGATTACATCTAAACCAAAGCAGTATAAAACGCTGCTCACTTTTTTACAGCAGAAAGAGACGGTGGTTTTTTCGGCCTTTTCCAAATTAGATACGGTTAGCCCGTCATCGTTAAAAACACTAATAAAACACGAAATTTTAGTGAAGCAAAAGCGTGTTGTAGATCGCTTGCCTGCCAAGACTACTCCTGACGACCCGCTTTTGCCATTATCACCGCCACAAGAAAAGGCTAAAATTTCTATTGAAAACCATTGGAAAACAAAAGATATCACGCTGCTACATGGCGTTACAGGCTCGGGAAAAACAGAAGTGTATATGCAGCTTATTGCCAATCAAATACGCTTAGGAAAACAAGTATTGTTTTTGGTGCCTGAAATTGGTTTAACCACGCAACTGATGCAACGTCTGTATACTTTTTTCGGTCAATATTTGGTAGTGTATCATTCCAAATATAGCCCACAGGAACGCGCTGAAACTTGGGGTAAAATTAACGAGAGTAGACTTGATGCAAAATTGGTTTTGGGAGCACGTTCAGCGGTTTTGTTACCCTTTCAGCAGTTGGGATTGATCATTGTGGATGAGTCACACGAAACTTCTTACAAACAATACGATGCAGCACCGCGTTATCACGCCAGAGATGCTGCCATGGTTTTGGCGCATATGCATCAGGCAAAAGTAGTGTTAGGAACAGCAACTCCTAGTATAGAAACCTATCAGCATGCTGCTACAGGCAAGTACGGTTTGGTTTCGCTAACCGAACGTTTTCAAGATGCGCAAATGCCCGAAATTCATTTTGTTGATCTGGCAGAAGCCTATCGAAAAAAGCAAATGAAGGGGCATTTAGCACAATCACTTGCGCAAGCTATAGAGGAAACCTTATTAGCAAAAAAACAGGTGTTGTTGTTTCAAAATAGACGCGGATATGCCTCATTTGTAGAGTGCAGTCAATGCGCACATGTGCCGCAATGTCCAAGTTGTGATGTGAGTCTTACGTATCATCAAGTGAGTAACGAGTTACGTTGCCATTATTGTGGGTATATGGAACAATACGCTGCTGCTTGTGCAGCATGCGGAACCGTTTCGCCCCAAACGCATGGGCTGGGAACGCAGCAATTGGAAGAAGAAATACAGCAGCTATTTCCATCGGCAAGTGTGGCACGAATGGATTTAGATACGACTCGTAAAAAAAATGCACACCAAAAACTAATTACAGCTTTTGCTCAACGTGAAGTTGATATTTTAATTGGTACGCAGATGGTAACAAAAGGGTTAGATTTTGAACATGTTATTTTAGTTGGCGTGTTGTCAGCGGATAATTTTCTGCATTTTCCAGATTTCAGAGCACACGAACGTGCATTTCAAGTGCTCACGCAAGTGGCAGGTCGTGCGGGACGATTAGGGGATAAAAGCAGGGTTTTAATTCAAACATTCCTCCCAAGCCATCCTGTGTTGAAATTTGTTCAAGAATACGATTACAGCTCTTTTTTTGAACAACAAATTGAACAGCGCAAACAATTTGCTTACCCGCCGTTTATGCGCATTATCCGAATTGAATTACGTCATAAAAATATGTCTTCGCTAATAGATGCGGGTAATTGGCTCAAACATGGACTACAAGAACGTTTTTCGTCCGTGTTAGGACCGGTACCGCCATTGGTAGCAAGACAACGGAATTATTATATTTTACATACGCTGATTAAGCTTCCGCTTGACGCGTCGCAATCGGCTGCTAAATCCCGTTTGGGAGCATTGCTGCATAGCTTTGCGCAAGTAGGCGCATTCAAACAAGTTAAGGTGTCCGTAGATGTTGATCCGCAATAATTCTACAAAAAGGTTTTTACAACCCAATAAAATCCGTATTTTCGCCGCCAATTAAAAAATTATTTATGAACCATTACGAAACTGTTTTCATATTGAATCCCGTTTTATCTGATGATCAGGTAAAGGAAGCAGTAGAAAAGTATGAGACGTTTATAACGTCTCGCGGTGGCGAGATTGTCGCCAAAGAGGACTGGGGCTTGAAAAAGTTTGCCTATCCAATTCAGAACAAAAAAAGTGGCTTTTACCACTTATTAGATTTCAAAGTTGATGGCGAAGCCATTGATCAATTTGAAGTTGAATTCCGTCGCGATGAGCGCATCATGCGCTACCTTACGGTAAAATTAGACAAGCACGCAGCGGCTTGGGCTGTTAAGAGAAGAGATCGTTTAACTGAAAAAGCATAAATTATGTCAATTGAACAAGAAAGTAAAGGCGGAAAACAAGGTGAAATTAGATATCTAACGCCGTTAGATATTGAAACTACAAAAGCTAAAAAGTACTGTCGTTTTAAAAAGGCTGGTATCAAGTATATCGATTACAAAGACGCAGACTATTTGTTAAAATTTGTCAATGAACAAGGTAAGATTTTACCACGTCGCTTGACAGGAACATCACTTAAATATCAACGTAAATTATCGGTTTCTATTAAGCGTGCGCGTCACTTGGCGCTAATGCCTTATGTTGCTGATATGCTAAAATAATTGCCATGGAACTTATTTTAAAACAAGACGTTGAGAACCTAGGGTTCAAAGACGATATCGTA
>CATIMP010000128.1 GCA_949528465.1 Bacteroidota bacterium
GCTTCATTACCTATCTGAAGATATGGAAGAAGGGTATCCCGGAAACTTGGATGTTACCGTTACCTATACGCTTACGCATGACAACACTTTAAAAGTTGGCTACAAAGCAACCACAGATAAAAAAACAATTCTAAACCTGACACAACACAGCTACTTTAATTTATCAGGAGATTTTTCAAACGATATTCTAGATCACGAATTACAAATTAACGCCTCACAATATTTACCCTTAAACCAAAATCAGATTCCAGTTGGAACGGTAGAAAAAGTAAAAAGCACGCCTTTCGATTTTCAAAATCCCAAACCCATTGGAAAAGATATTGCAGTCGAAAATGCACAGCTTGAAATAGGCAAAGGATATGATCATTGCTGGGTGTTTGACTCCAAAGGACTATCAAAAGTGGCTCGTGTATACCATGCTGAAAGTGGTAGGTTAATGGAAGTTTATACGGATCAACCAGGCATGCAACTCTACACTGCAAACTTTTTAGACGGAACTATTCCATCAAAAACCGGTGGTTTTTATGAAGCTAGAACTGGTTTTTGTTTAGAAACACAACAATTTCCAAATGCACCAAATCAAGTGGAATTTCCATCCACAATTTTAAATCCCAATGAAATCTTTACGAGTGAAACTTGGTTTAAGTTTCATGTAAAAAAACAAGACTAATCGATGACAATACTACATTCCGAAGCTGATATAATTGTAAAATCTCCAGGGAGAATAAACCTAATTGGCGAACATATTGACTATAACGGCGGACACGTATTGCCCGCAGCGATTGACCGAAAAGTCACCATGTGGTTTCGCAAAAAGGACACCAATCTTTGTAGGGTAAACTCGGAAGATGAGGGTGCCTTTACTTTTGATATTAAACAACCGCTTACAATAAGCGACACCCATTGGGAAAACTATGTTTTGGGAGTTGTAGATGGCATTCAAAAAGCACGCCCTGGAAAACTAGCGGGGTTTGATTGTGATATTTCTAGTGAACTGCCCATAGGTGCAGGTATTAGTTCCTCTGCCGCATTAGAGTGCGGGGTTGCAAAAGGGCTTAATGCCTTATTTGATTTAGAGCTTTCTGACTTAGAACTCATTGAAATATCAAGGATGGCAGAACACAATTTTGTAGGAACCAAATGCGGTGTCATGGATCAGTTTGCCGTTACCATGGGCAAACAAAATAAGCTCCTTTTACTTAATTGTGAAACCTTAGACTACAAGCTTATTGATGCGGAGTTTGCTCCTTATAAAATAGTACTGCTCAACACCAACGTGTCACATAATTTAGCATCGAGTGAATACAACACCCGCAGAGCAGCATGCGAACACGCACTAAGCATCATACAAAAAGACCATCCTGAATATAAATTTTTAGCAGAAGTGCCGGAGTCGATCATAGAAACATACAACGGAAAGCTTGAAGGCAACGTATATCAGCGTGCGCTCTTTGTGTCGCGAGAAAATGCACGAACACTGAATGCGGCAAATCTTATACAAAACGGAAACATCAAGGAGTTTGGCGCGCTCATGTATCAAACCCACGAAGGGCTTTCTAAAAACTATGAGGTGAGCTGTGTAGAGTTAGACTTTTTGGTTGATTTTTCTAAAAAATTCACTCAAGTTGTTGGAAGCCGCATGATGGGTGGCGGATTTGGAGGCTGCACCATAAACTTAGTTGAAGAACGTTTTGTAAATGAGTTTATAGACATGGCTGCAAAAGCATACAAAAAGCAGTTTGATATAGACTTAACAGCTATTTTGGTAGCTACTTCTAACGGAGTTGAAATTGTTAAATCATAGTAGCCATGGATCTAAATAACACCCCTCACAGAAGAAAAAATATACTTACGGGAGAATGGGTTTTGGTATCTCCACATCGCACCAAACGTCCGTGGCAAGGCAAAAAAGACAAACCCCAACAAGCCGAATTA
>CATIMP010000129.1 GCA_949528465.1 Bacteroidota bacterium
TCCGCCAATTTTGGAACACAGCAACAGCTCAAACGCGATACGATTACCGAAATTGCAGCAACGCTTGCCTTTTCTGCCTTGCAAAACAACGATAAAGTTGGGCTTCTCCTTTTTTCCGACGAAGTGGAACTTTTTATTACGCCCAAAAAGGGGAAGTCGCATGTGCTTCGCATCATTCGTGAGTTGTTAGAACAAAAACCAAAAAGCCCAAAAACAAACCTTTCTGCTGCGTTAGAATTTATGAGTCGTATTCTTAAAAAACGGGCTATTGTATTTGTACTTTCCGATTTTCTTGACTCCGATTACGATCAAGCGGTGCAGTTGGCTGCACGCAAGCACGACCTAACAGGCATTCGCCTTTTTGACCCCATGGAAGCCAAACTTCCAGCGGCAGGGCTGCTCTACATGAAAGACGCTGAGACAGGCAGTAATAAATGGATAAACAGCTCATCCAAAAGTGTACGAACGGCTTATGCATTAGCACATCGCAAAACAGCAGATTATTTCAGTGGCCAATTTACACGTCATGGTGCTGGAGCAATTTCATGTGCCACAAACGAAAGCTATGTCAAAAAACTGCTAACCTATTTTAAAAGCCGTGGATAGATTATTGCGCTTATTGGTTTTGATATTTGGCACTACTTGGGCAATGGCACAAACACAAGTGACCATAAGTGCAGATACGCTTTCCGTAAAACTCGCCGAACAAATCAATGTAAAAATCGCCATTTCAAAAGCTGAAAATCCGCAAATTCAGTTTCCGCCACTGCAAGCGTTTCGTCCGTTTGAAGTGATAGATACCACAGCCGTTGACACCCTCGTTTTAAATAAGATTAAAACGTTCACAAAAACGTATGCGGTGATTCATTTTGATACGGGACAAATAACCTTACCGGCTCAAAAAGTAGTTGTTGATGGGAGTTTATTCTCCACAGATTCGCTGCAAATACAAGTGAATGATGTTATGGTGGACACCTTGCAACAACCGCTTTTTCCTATCAAAACCATTTTGCCAATGGCAAAAAACACCACAGGCTGGTGGAAGCCCTACGCGTATGGATTTTTGATTTGCCTCCTTCTTGCGTTGGGATATTTTTTGGCATCTCGAACACAACAACGTATACGTGCCAAACGACGAAAATTACCGCCTTTTGAGCGTGCTATTCAAGCGTTGCAAGCGTTAGAAAACAAGCAGTTAGACAAACAAGAAGAGTACAAAGGATACTACTCCGAAATGACAGATATTGTAAAAAGTTATTTGGAAGACGAGGCGCATATAGATGCACTCGAAAGTACATCAGATGAACTCTTGACAAAACTGGAATTACTTCGCGATACAGGAAATTTAGATTTAACATCTGAAACCATAGACCATCTAAAAGAAGTGTTGCTCACTGCCGATTTGGTAAAGTTTGCACGCGCCATGCCCGAAGAACGCTTGGCACGTTTAGATAGAACCAAAATTGAGGCCGTTGTAAAAGAAACGCAAGCAGCACTCCCCGAACCAACAGAAGAAGAACGCCTTCAAAACGAGGCGTATGCACGTATGCGACGCAAGCAACAACAACGCAAACGCCTACAAATAGCAGGACTTTCTGTACTTGGAATTGTGGTTGTTGTCGCTGCTGTTATGATTTTCAACTACGGCGCCATGCAAGCCAAAGACCGTGTTTTTGGACACCCAACCCTGGAGTGGCTGGAACAAGATTGGGTTACAAGCAGCTACGGCATTTCCGAAATGCAGCTTGAAACGCCGGATGTTTTGGGGCGTAAGGCATTGCCAAATCGATTGCATCAACAGTTTGTGTTGGGCAGCTTAGAAGATGCTTTTTTGATCGTGTTATACATGGAGCACACCAAAGCCAAAGAGGAACAAACCATTGACTTGCAACAAAAAGTGGACAATGTGATTGGCTATTTTGATAGCATGGGCGCAACCAATATTTTCCAAAAACAAAACGATTATTCTACGACTTCGGGTATTGAGGGCATTGTTGCATCTGGGTCGTTTGATTGGACAAAGAAAAACGGCAAATCCCAGCGCAAAACCTACGAGGTGTACCATTTTACAGAAAACAAAGGCTTTCAACAAGTGCAATTGGTTTTTGATCGCGACGACCGCTACGCCAAAGAGCTTATTGAACGTATTTTGAGCAGTATTGCATTTAAAACCGAAACCCCATGACGGAATACACATTTGCTAATCCTGAATTTTTTTGGGGTCTTTTAGCGATTCCATTTCTTGTGGCATGGCATCTATTTTCACGAAAAAAGCAGGTAGCGCATGTACTCAATCCAAGTGTAAAAGCGTTTACCAAATCGGGGAGTTTGCCCAAATGGCAAGCTATTTTGGTCGTGCTGCGCATGTTCGCAATTGCGCTTATTGTAGTGGCTTTGGCACGTCCGCAAACGCAAGATGTAAGCACGCAAACCAAAACGAACAAAGGCATTGATATTGTGATGGCAATTGATGTTTCGTCAAGCATGCTTGCCCGCGATTTAAAACCCAACCGCTTATCGGCACTTAAAAAAGTTGCCGCCGATTTTATTTCCAAACGCACCTCGGATCGCATTGGATTGGTAGTCTATGCAGGCGAGAGTTACACCAAAACACCCATTACTTCCGACAAAGCACTTGTTGTTGATGTACTTGGTAAAATAAACTTTGACGGCGTAATTAACGACGGAACTGCTATTGGAATGGGACTTGCCACTGCTGTGAACCGTCTGCGTGATAGCAAAGCCAAAAGCAAGGTCATTATTCTACTGACAGACGGGGTGAACAACACAGGCTTTGTGGATCCAAAAACCGCTGCCGGATTGGCAAGCTCTTTTGGTATCAAAACCTATACTATTGGATTGGGAAGTAATGGCACCGCGCCAGCACCAGCAGCTGTTAGACCAGACGGGTCTTTTATATATCAGCTTAAAAAGGTTGAAATTGATGAGGAGTTGCTAAAATCGATTGCCGCCGTTACGGGAGGCAGCTATTATCGGGCTACGAATAACAAGAAATTAGAGGCCATTTATGAAGAAATCAATAAGCTTGAACGGACAGAGGTAGAAGAAATTCGCTACACCAAATACCACGAACAGTTTCGTGTGTTTGTTTTTTGGGCTATTGCAGCGCTTTTGCTAGAATGGATATTACGTCACACCCTTTTTAAATCGGCAATGGCATGATACAGTACGAACAAACCCTATATTTTTATTTGTTGTTGCTTATCCCGGTTTTGGCATTGGGATATACGCTATTTACCCTTTGGAAAAAGCGCGTACAGCAATCGCTTGCTTCAGCAGCAATGTTGGCGCATATTGCACCCGAACGCTCGTTTTTTAAAGGTTGGGCAAAGCAAGTACTGTTGTGGTTGGGATTGGCATTTATATGTTTTGGATTA
Organism: Bacteroidota bacterium; assembly: GCA_949528465.1. GTDB lineage: Bacteria > Bacteroidota > Bacteroidia > Flavobacteriales > Flavobacteriaceae > UBA7446. The sequence continues at coordinate 3,399 of CATIMP010000129.1, forward strand.
GTCAATCCGCAAATTGGCACCGAGTTAGAAACCGTAAAGCGCGAAGGCGTAGATTTGGTATTTGCCATTGACGTGTCTAAAAGTATGCTGGCAGAAGATATTGCACCAAATCGATTGGAAAAAGCCAAGCGATTAGCAAGTGAACTCATCAATCAATTGGTCAGCGACCGTGTGGGGATTATCGCCTATGCTTCATCGGCTATTCCACATTTGCCCATTACGACCGACTATGCCGCTGCGCGGATGTTTTTAACGTCTTTAGACACCAATATGATTTCCTCGCAGGGAACAGCAATTTCGGCAGCTACAAGATTAGCAGAAACCTATTTTGATGATGAAAATCAAACCAATAGAGTGGTATGCATCATTTCAGATGGCGAAGATCATGGCAAAGATGCACTTATGGCTGCCAAGCAAGCTGCCGCAGAAGGCATTACTTTTTTCACTGTTGTTGTGGGTACCGAAAAAGGCTCCGTGATTCCAATTAAACAAGGCAATGCAGTTTCCTATAAAAAAGATGCAGCGGGTGAAGTAGTAATTACCAAAAGCGACTTTGAACAGATGAAGTCCATAGCCGAAGAAACGGACGGACTGTTTTTGGAAGGCAACAATACCGAAGCCGTTGTAACAGCGATTATAGATCGCCTAAAAGAAATGGATAAACAAGAGTTTGAAGCCAAACAATTTGTTAAATTCAAAGACCAATTTCAATGGTTTTTGGGAATTGGATTATTTTTGATTGTGTTGGATTTATTTTTGTTTTACCGAAAAACACAATGGCTTAAAAAGTTAAACCTATTTCATGATGCGTAAATTGTTTTGTATTGTTTTTTGGTTGCCGCTTATGGTTGTTGCGCAAGGTGAAGTGCGTACTCAA
>CATIMP010000130.1 GCA_949528465.1 Bacteroidota bacterium
GATAGTGGGGGTTTGATATGCATGGTTTGCTTAATTCCTTTCTTCTTTATAAAAATTCCTTTTTTATCGAACGACCGGCGAAACCCATCAATTTGAATGGGAACAACTATGGGATTATAGCTCTTAATAATATGCAACGTCCCCTTTCTAACGGGTGCAAAAGGTCTAGTAGTCCCTTGTGGAAAAGTGATTACCCAACCATCTTTTAACGCTTTTCCAATGTTGGAAATATCGCTCATTTTAACCTGACGATTGATTTCTTTTCCCTTTTCACGCCATGTTCGTTCTATTGAAATTGAGCCTGTATACGCCAAGACTCTTGGTAAAATACCTGCCTTCATGGTTTCCTTAGCTGCAATATAATACACATTGAGTTTTGGTTTCCAGATATATCGCAAGTAGTTAAGGTTGTCGTCTCTTCCAGCTAAACTGGCAAAAAACACATGCATCATTGCGGTTACGTCGGCGAAATAAGTCTGATGATTGGAAATAAACAACACATTCTCGTTGGGTAATTGTCGTATAATTTCAGAACCTTTAATCTGAAGATCATTAAATCCATTAAACCGCCTACGGGTAATAAAACCCAAGAGGCGTATAAGCCAAAGCTTTATAAATAAATAATGTCCGAAAGGATTTCGTTTAAACACGATTTGGTTTTGATGTACAAAAGTACAAAAGGCGTAGAAATCAGCACCTATAATAATTGACAATCAAAACATGTAACTTTGCTTTATGCAAAAACACTCTTGGAAATGCCTTTTATATTACATTATTGTAGGCCTAATCATTTCGTGTAGCTCGCCAGAACCAACAAAAAAAGCACAAGCGGTTTTGGCAACACCTGCTGCACCTAAAACCGTTCAAAAACCAGTTGAAAAGAAAAGGGACTTACCACTAACTGCTGAAACAGCGATTCCGTTTTTGCAACGCTATGCAGCTGAAAACACAGAAAACAAAGTACGTGTCGAAACCCCCTTAGGGAGTTTCGATATTTTATTGTTTGACCAAACGCCTTATCACAGAGCAAATTTTATATTCCTTACCAAGCAAAATTATTTTGACGGTACTTACTTTCACCGTGTTGTTCCGGGGTTCATTATTCAAGGGGGGAATTCAGACAATACGGATACGGGACGAAAGCGTAGAGAAATTGGAAAATACTTACTTCCACCCGACACCCGTAACGGCTTGAAACACCACCGAGGTGTTGTTTCTATGCCGAGTAGTGAAATTGAAAATCCGCATAAATTAGCGTCTCCGTACGAGTTTTTCATTGTACAGCAATCGCCAGGGGCCTATCATTTGGATGGCAATTATACGGTCTTCGGAAAGGTTATCCGCGGTATGGAAGTGGTTGATGCCATCAATGCTTTGCCAACCGATAAACGCGAATGGCCACTAACTAATATGCGAATGCGTGTAACTGTTTTAACCCAATAATTATGACCATAACACAACTTAAATATTGTATTGCTGTTGCAGAACACCGCAATTTTACGACTGCTGCAGAGTATGCTTTTGTAACACAACCTACACTAAGCATGCAAATTCAAAAGCTAGAGCAAGAACTTGATTTGACTATTTTTGATCGTACTCAAAAACCAATAGGGCTCACAGCTGTTGGAAAAAAAATCATTGAACAAGCAAAACTGATTGTCGCTGAATCGGAGCGTATGTTAGATGTTGTAGATCAGGAAAAAGGCGTGATTGGCGGTACGTTTAAACTTGGTATTATTCCTACCATAATGCCAACATTACTTCCTATGTTTTTACAAACCGTATTGAAAGCATATCCACAATTGGTGTTGGAAATTGAGGAAATGCCAACGCAACAAATCTTGGAACATCTCGAAAAAGGAACGCTTGATGCAGGAATTGCAGCCACGCCATTGGGTATGGAGCAGATTGTAGAGAAACCTTTGTACTATGAGCCCTTTATGGTGTATGCGCCTTCACATTCCAAGTTAAGTAAAGAAAAAACCATTACTTCCGAAATGCTAACTACAGAGCGTATGCTGCTGCTACAAGACGGCCATTGTTTTCGAGATTCGGCGCTGAATATCTGTAAGTTACAGCACAATTCGCCAACACCTTTTGAAATCAAAAGTGGTAGCTTTGAGACACTTGTGCAATTGGCAAATGAAGGCTTAGGCATTACGCTTCTTCCCTATTTAAATGCAAAACAGTTAGGACAAGAGCATCAGGGAAATCTTAAATCTTTTAGCGTACCAGAGCCTGCTCGAGAAGTAAGCGTTGTATATCACAAACGCGAATTAAAAATGCACATAATTGATGCTTTGCATGAAAAAATTCGTGCAATAATTCGTGGCGCAATAGTTTACGAAGACGTAAAAATTATAAGTCCAAAGTCAAGTTAGCGTATTGATTGTTTGAAAGCCAATTCATCAGCATATCATAATCGTATTCATTTAAGTGCTTTTTTGCTTTGTCAAGCTCTTTTTTGAAAACTGTTGGATAGTCGTAAACTTTTGATAATACCGTTTTAAAGTAAGATAAATTTAATTTAGTCGACATTTTGGTTTGTTTGCAGCTAAATAACGCAGTTTAGCTACACAAAATTGTTGTAGAAATGTTAATTCTTAATTTTTATTGACCATAAAAAAGAAAACGAACAAACCTCGTCACCTGACGCATCTATGCCATTTGCGTGAAGCCAAATTTGTTGTGGCTCTTTATGTGCTTCGTCGATAGTTTTGCTAATTATTGCACCTTGAGCACAGTCAAATGCAATAGTTCCAATAGCTTTTTTAGAAAACGTTGCTTTGGTTTCTATCACAAGCATAGAGGCTTTGGTGTTTTTTTGTGCTAACGTACGCATAAGCAATACACCCGTAGTTAGCTCGGCAGCCATTCCTTGTACCGCCCAAAACATGGAGCGGAATGGATTTTTGTTTGCCCAACTGAGACGCACAGATACCTTACAAGAATCATCTGTAATGCTACGCACGCGAACCCCAGTAAAGTAAGCTGCTGGAAGCTTGAAAAGCGTATACCTATTTATTACAGAAGGTGTAATTTTCATTATGCTTGAACTTCAACAGATTCTACGGTTGCTAAATAACGTTCGGCATCTAATGCTGCCATGCATCCTGTTCCGGCGGCAGTTACCGCTTGACGGTATTCTTTGTCCTGCACATCTCCAGACGCAAACACCCCAGGAAGATTTGTTTTTGTTGATTTTCCTTCTGTAATTAAATAGCCTGCTTCGTCCATGTCGAGTTGACCTTTAAAAATATCGGTGTTGGGCTTGTGGCCAATCGCAATAAATAATCCCGTGATAGCAATTTCTTCCTTCTCCCCTGTTTGATTATTTACCATGCGTAAACCTTCTACAACTTGTTCCCCTAATACTTCATCAATTTCAGTATTGTAGCGTAAATCAATATTTGGTGTAGAAGTTACACGATGTTGCATGGCTTTTGAAGCACGCATTTGATCTTTGCGTACCAACATGGTTACTTTGTTGCAGATATTTGCCAAATAGGTTGCTTCCTCGGCAGCTGTATCGCCACCCCCTACAATGGCTACATCTTGTCCTTTGTAAAAGAAGCCGTCGCAAACTGCACACGCAGAAACACCACCGCCGCGAAGACGTTGTTCGCTTGGCAAACCTAAATACTTTGCAGTAGCACCTGTGGAAATAATAACCGTTTCGGCAAGTAATTCTTTTTCGTTGTCAATAGTAACTTGATGTAAACCACCAACTTCTTCTGAAAAATGAACTGCGGTAGCCATACCTATTCGAACATCTGTACCAAAACGTTCCGCTTGTTGTTGCAATTGTACCATCATGGTTGGGCCGTCAACTCCATCAGGGTATCCAGGGAAATTATCTACTTCAGTAGTAGTGGTAAGCTGTCCACCAGGCTCCAATCCTGTGTAAACAACAGGTTTAAGATCTGCGCGAGCGGCATAAATAGCGGCTGTGTACCCTGCAGGACCAGATCCAATGATAAGTGTTTTGATATGTTCAGGTTGATTGCTCATCGTCATAAATTTACATTCAAATGTACATGATTAAGTGTTTTATCAGTATATAGACACATCAAAAGTTATTATCAATCTATTGGCTAAAATGATAAAAAAATATGTTTGCGGGGGTAATGATAAGTTCTATATTTGCAGTCCGTTTTTACGGGGTGTAGCGTAGCCCGGTCATCGCGCCTGCTTTGGGAGCAGGAGGTCGCAGGTTCGAATCCTGCCACCCCGACTAAA
>CATIMP010000131.1 GCA_949528465.1 Bacteroidota bacterium
ATTGTTCGATTCTTCACCTGATGCAGCACAGTTAAAAGTTTTAACAAAAAAGGACACAAAGTACTTTCTTGCCTTCCCAAAGGGTGACGGATATTTTTCGTAATTTTGGCGCTATGATTTTTAATGCCTCTCAAATAGCCGAACTTCTTTCTGGAACGGTTGAGGGAAACACAAATGCAGAGGTTAACAGACTTTCCAAAATTGAGGAGGGTACTGAGGGGAGTTTATCCTTCTTAGCAAATCCAAAATACACCTCTTTTTTATATTCTACCGATGCAACAATCACATTGGTAAGCAATTCCTTTGTGGCTGAAAAAGAATTTAAAACCACATTAATACGAGTGGCAGACCCATACGAGGCCTTTTCAAAACTATTGCATCACTACAACCAACTTAAGCAACAGCATAGCGCTGGAATTGCCAAAACAGCTATTATTTCTGATCGTGCTACGCTAGCCGACAATGTTTCAATACACGATTATGCACAAATTGGTGCAAACAGCTCCTTGGGTGAAGGTGTCATTATGCATTCCCAGGCGTTTGTTGGAAACAATGTTTCTATTGGCGCAAACTCCGTAATTCACACAGGTGCTAAAGTTCTTGACGATGTTGTAATTGGTGCCAACTGCGTTATTCACAGCAATGCAGTCATTGGCGCTGATGGATTTGGTTGGGCACCCAACGGAACAGGATCCTACGACAAAGTACCGCAAACGGGTAATGTGATTATAGGCGATTATGTTGATATTGGCGCAAACACAACTATTGACCGCGCTACTTTGGGTTCAACAAAAATTGGTAATGGGGTTAAATTAGACAACCTCATTCAAATTGGTCACAATGTAGAAATTGGCGAACACACTGTCATTGCAGCTCAAACAGGTATTGCGGGTTCAACTAAAATTGGATCGCATTGCCAAATTGGGGGGCAAGTAGGCATTAGCGGCCATTTAACAATCGGAAACCGAGTTGGAATACAAGCCAAATCAGGTATTTTAAAAAATATTAAAGACGATGGGAAAGTCATGGGATACCCCGCATTTGATTACACAGCATTTAACAAAGCATATGTGCATTTTCGTAATTTGCATACGCATATTTCAGACTTAAATTCTCTAAAAAAGAAGCTTGACCATGAGTAAACAAACCACCATTTCAAAGTCTATTTCTCTAAGCGGTGTTGGTATTCATACTGGAAAAGAAGTAACACTTACGTTTAAACCTGCGCCAGAAAATTACGGCTATGCCTTTTGCAGAATTGATTTAGAGGGCGCACCTGTCATTGAAGCCGATGCAAGCCTTGTTGTGAACACACAGCGCGGCACTAATTTGCAAAAAAACGGCGTAACAATTCAAACCTCCGAACACGTTTTAGCGGCACTTGTTGGCTTAGAAATCGATAATGTTTTAATTGAATTAGATGCGCCAGAACCTCCAATTATGGATGGTTCGTCCCAGTTTTTTGTCGAAGCCTTGCTTGAGGCTGGTATCACTACACAAGATGCTGAACGCTATGAATACATTGTTCATGAAAACATTTCATTTACAGATGAAGAAACAGGCAGTGAAATAACTATCATTCCTGCTGATTCCTATCAGGTAACCACGATGGTTGATTTTGGCACTAAAGTATTGGGAACACAAAACGCAACCCTTAAAAACTTAGGTGAATTTAAAGACGAATTTGCATCTGCGCGTACCTTTAGTTTTTTACACGAAATTGAAATGCTTTTGGAGAATGGGCTTATCAAGGGCGGTGATTTAAATAATGCTATTGTTTATGTAGATAAAGAGCTTTCTAAAGACACCATGCAAAAGCTGTGTACAGCTTTTGACAGAGATTCCATCGCTGTAAAATCAAACGGTATTTTAGACAACCTTACACTTAAATATCCAAACGAGGCAGCACGCCACAAACTCCTTGATGTAATTGGAGATTTGGCATTAGTAGGTTGTCGTATACGCGGAAAAGTTATTGCAAATAAACCTGGTCATGCACTCAATACCAATTTTGCCAAAAAATTAGCTAAAATAATTAAGCAGGAGAAGCGTAATAGAATCCCAACATTTGACCTTAATGCAGAGCCGCTAATGGATGTTAACGCCATCATGGACGTTATCCCGCACAGGCCCCCGTTCTTGTTGGTAGATAAAATATTGGAGCTTAGCGATACGCATATTGTTGGTGTTAAAAGCATCACAATGAATGAGCCGTATTTTGAGGGTCATTTCCCTGGGCAACCTGTTATGCCAGGTGTATTACAAATTGAAGCCATGGCGCAAGCAGGAGGCGTTTTGGTCTTAAACACTGTGCCAGACCCAGAAAACTACCTCACCTTTTTTATGAAAATTGAAAATGCCAAGTTTAAAAAACCTGTTGTTCCGGGAGATACATTGGTATTTAAAATGGAATTATTATCGCCTATAAGACGTGGGATTTGCCATATGCAAGCTACTGCTTACTCAAGAGGACGTATTACTACTGAGGCCGAAATGATGGCGCAAATTGTACGAAAAGATCAAGTAAAAGTATGAATCAACCTTTAGCATATGTGCATTCTGATGCCAAAATTGCCAAAAACGTGGTTATTGAACCCTTTACCACTATACATAAAAATGTCATTATCGGCGAAGGCACATGGATTGGGCCTAATGTGACCATCATGGAAGGCGCAAGAATTGGTAAAAACTGTAATATTTTCCCTGGTGCTGTGATTAGTGCTGTTCCGCAAGATTTAAAGTTTAATGGCGAGAATACAACTGCTGAAATAGGCGATAACACCACAATCCGTGAGTGTGTTACTATAAACCGTGGCACAAGTTCAAGAGGAAAAACAAGCATTGGTAGAAATTGCTTGATTATGGCCTATTCGCACGTAGCACATGATTGTTTTGTTGGGGACTATTGCATCTTTTCAAATAACAGTACGTTAGCGGGGCACATTACTGTTGGTTCGCACGTTATTTTAGCAGGAATGACTGCTGTACATCAGTTTTGTTCTATTGGTGATCACGCATTTGTAGCAGGAGGTTCATTGGTTAGAAAAGATATTCCGCCGTTCGTAAAAGCAGCTCGCGAGCCACTTTCCTATGCTGGCGTAAACTCTGTAGGATTACGAAGAAGAGGATTTGAATCAGATAAAATCAAAGAGATTCAGAGTATATACCGCATTTTATATCAAAAGAATTTTAACAACTCTCAAGCCACACAAATAATTGAAGCCGAAATGGAAGCTTCAACTGAGCGTGATGATATTTTACAGTTCATTAGACAATCGCAACGTGGTATTATGAAAGGATATATTCAAAACTAATTATGGCATCAACATCTGATATCCGCAAAGGACTTTGTATACATTACAACAACGACATTTTTAAAGTTATTGAATTCTTGCATGTAAAACCAGGAAAAGGTCCTGCGTTTGTACGGACAAAATTAAAAAGTGTTACATCTGGTAAAGTAATAGATAACACATTTTCGGCAGGACATAAAATTGAAGATGTTCGTGTAGAAACACGGAAATTTCAGTTTTTGTATGCTGAAGGAGATATGTATCACTTCATGAATACAGAAGATTACAACCAAATTGAACTTCAAGAAAGTATTTTAGATCAGCCGAAATTGATGAAAGAAGGGGAGGTCGTAACGGTCATGACCAACACAGAAGATAACAGTCCACTATCTGTAGAAATGCCAGCAAGTGTTATTTTAGAAATTACACACACGGAGCCAGGCGTTAAAGGGAATACGGCAACCAATGCCACAAAACCCGCCACTGCAGAAACAGGCGCCAAAATCAATGTGCCACTATTCATCAATGAAGGAGATAAAATAAAAGTAGATACCGAAAAAGGAACATATATAGAACGAGTTAAAGCATAACATGAGCGTATTAGTAAACAAAACATCCAAAATAATTGTACAAGGATTCACAGGAAGTGAAGGAACATTTCACGCCGGTCAAATGATTGACTACGGCACCAATATTGTTGGTGGCGTAACTCCTGGTAAAGGTGGACAAACACACCTCGATAAACCGGTTTTTAACACGGTTGCTGAGGCAGTAGAAAAAGTACAAGCAGACACATCTATTATTTTTGTACCACCAGCATTTGCAGCGGATGCTGTAATGGAAGCTGCCGAAGCAGGCATAAAAGTAATTATTACCATTACTGAAGGCATTCCCGTAAATGATATGGCTAAAGTAATGGAGTATGTAAAAGGCAAAGATTGTCGTGTTATTGGACCAAATTGTCCTGGGGTTATTTCTCCCGAAGAAGCAAAAGTGGGAATTATGCCTGGCTTTGTATTCAAAAAAGGAAACGTAGGAATTGTTTCAAAATCGGGAACACTTACGTACGAAGCCGCTGATCAAGTGGTAAAAGAAGGTTTTGGTATTACTACAGCCATTGGAATTGGCGGTGATCCGATCATTGGTACAACAACAAAAGATGCTGTTCAATTACTTATGGAAGACGATGAAACGGAATGCATCGTAATGATTGGCGAAATTGGTGGACAATTAGAAGCCGATGCGGCAAACTGGATTAAAGCACAAGGAAATTCAAAGCCTGTTGTTGGCTTTATCGCTGGTGAAACGGCGCCTAAAGGACGTACAATGGGGCACGCTGGAGCTATTGTCGGCGGTGCTGAAGATACCGCCGAAGCCAAAAAAGCAATTATGAAAGCTTGTGGAATTCACGTGGTAGATTCACCTGCCGCTATTGGAAAAACAGTTGCTAAAGCATTAGCATAACTATGGAATTAGTCAAAGGAAAAAACGTTCTTATCACTGGAGCCAGTAGAGGTATTGGAAAAGGAATTGCACAGGCATTTGCACAACACGGCGCAAATGTTGCGTTTACCTACAGTTCATCTGCAGGTCCTGCGGAAGAATTAGAAAAAGAATTGTCTGCTTTGAATGTAAAGGCAAAAGCCTACCAGTCAAATGCAGCAGATTTTGAATCTGCGCAACAATTAGCAACTGATGTGTTAGCTGAATTTGGTAGTATTGATGTGCTTATCAATAATGCTGGGATTACCAAAGACAATTTGTTGATGCGCATCTCGGAAGAGGATTTTGACAAAGTCATCGAAGTAAACTTGAAGTCTGTTTTTAACATGACCAAAGCCGTGCAGCGCACCATGCTTAAACAACGTCACGGAAGTCTCATTCATATGAGTTCTGTGGTGGGGGTAAAAGGAAATGCAGGTCAGTCAAATTATGCAGCTTCTAAAGCAGGAATTATTGGTTTTTCCAAATCAGTTGCATTGGAGCTCGGTTCCAGAAATATTCGATCTAACGTAATTGCGCCTGGTTTTATAGAAACTGAAATGACAGGAAAACTTCCTGAAGACGTAGTTGCACAATGGCGTGCTGGTATTCCGTTAAAGCGTGGCGGTTCTCCTAATGATGTTGCTAACGCTTGTTTATTTTTAGCCTCCGATTTATCTTCGTACATTACGGGACAAGTCTTAAACGTGGACGGCGGTATGTTAACCTAACTTTTATATCATGAATAAAATTCCAA
>CATIMP010000132.1 GCA_949528465.1 Bacteroidota bacterium
TACAAGTTACGCAAACCTATGAAAATGCTCCTCAACACCATAAAACGAATTGCTGTTTTTGTGCTTTTGCTATGGGTATCCACGGCTGTTTATGGGCAATTAAGTAAGGTGCATTATATTCCGCCTTTACCTTATGACATTTTTAGGACTACTAATCCTAATGATTATTATTTTGGATCAGTTCATGTTTATGTGTCCACTCCTGAGCCTGCAGCAACCTTTACCATTAGGCCATTGGGAGGCGCTGTGAGTGATTGGTCTCCAGAAATTGTAGTGACAAAAGAGAATTCCTATAAAGGTATGCTCAATCCAAGTATTATAGGTGTATCCCCTGAAAATTTTCCGATTAAAAATGTGTTTTTAAACAAAGGATATCAAATTGTTTCAGACAAGGAAATATATGTATCCATACGTGCAAAACATCCATATCACGCTGGTGCAATTGTTAGTAAAGGTTCAGATGGTTTGGGAAAACGTTTCCGGCTTGCAGGAATGGAAAGAACTACTAATAGTGACATGTCCTTTTTTTCCATTGTAAGCACGCAAAACAACACTACAATAAATTTCACATCAGACCCAACGCTGATAACATCACAAGGAGGACCATTGACGCCAAATGTTACTTTGAACAAACATGAGGTGTTCATTGCAATCTTTGAAGGTGAGAATGTTGTTAAAAATATAGGGACTTTAGTTGAGTCTAACAAAGATATTATAGTAAATACAGGCACCATGTACGGTAGTTTTAGCAATGAGATTATCAATCCTCCCTACCTATCCCCTTTCGACAGAACTGACTATTATACAGGAGGTGATATGGGTATGGATCAATTGGTAAGTATAACCCCTAGTATTGAAGCAAAAGAATATATTTTAGTTAAAGGGGACAGTTTTGAAAGTATTGAAAATGCACTTATTATCGCCGACGAAGACGGAACAACAATTGAAATCAATGGTTCATCATACACAGATCCTGAATCTGGATCGAGTACACTTGACGCTGGAGAACATTTTTTTATTGAAGGGACTTCATTTTCTTCTGGTGGACCATTGCAATATATGCACATCAAATCCAACAAAAATATTTATGTTTTTCAGGGAACTGGAGATAAATATCTTGTAGAGGGAAGCGTAGAAGACAGTAGAGGAGATAAAATTGGGGTGAGCCATAATTACTCTGCTAATCAAGGAATGTTCTTTGTGCCGCCTTTAAACTGTGCTTCAACGGGTGATGTGGAGAGTATTGCACGAATTGATGAAGTGGATGCCTCTGCCGTTTTTCAAGGAAGTTTTTTCGTATTGAGTAAGGCTGGCTCAATGGTAGAGGTTAATGGTAATGACATTAACAGCATCCCCAACAATACAGTTAACGTGCCAATAGGCGGTGTTGATGCTTACACAATCCACCGTGTTGATGACCGAACAGGAGACATTGCTATTAAGGGAGACGACGAGTTATATGTTTCTTATTTCAATGTAAATAGCGCAGCAACTTCTGGTGCCTTTTACTCTGGATTTACATTAGAGCCTAAAATTAGCCCAGAGCTTTCTATAAGTACGCTTGGTAGTTGTGTTTTTGATAGTGGGGCTTCAAATGTTTCTTTTAATATTTCTAGTGCTGCTTACAGTGGTTTTGACGAATTCAAATGGCAAAAGTATGATGACATTACTGGCGCATGGGAAAATATATTTGGCTCCTCAATAAAAGACCCTGCAAATTACGACCCCAGCGCTATAGGTCAATATCGTGCCGCCGCTAAGATTTATTGCCTTACAAGTCCTGATATTTATTCTGAGCCAATTGTCGTGGGCTTTTGCCCGGCAGACTTTGATCAGGACGGCGTTATTGATAATTTAGATAGAGACAAGGATAATGATGGCATTTTCAATGCTGATGAGTCGTATGGTGATTTCCCGCTAGATCTTACCAATGTAAATACCCCATCAATTAGCTTTCCTGCGGGAGCACCAACAACAATTAGCAGTAGCATAACCAATGTTAACGCAACCCTTTCTGGGGATGCAAACGGCCGACTATCGAGTTCGTTTAGCTCTAATACTGTTGGAAAAGTGGAGGCTGAGTTTACTTTTGACAAGTCTGTGACACTTGTATTATCATATGCATCCTTAACATCTCGCGTTATTTCAGACAATGAAACATTTAAAATTAAATCTATTGATATTAAGAACCCCATAACTTTACTTAACCCTAATAACGAACTACTCATTGATACCAATCTGGATGGTATTTACGAGTCAGACATACAGCAATTTAGCGGAAGCTTAATTCATTTTACTTTCAATTCGAGTGTCACTGGTGGTAGTTATGGGTTTTCGTTTATTAAATCAACTTATGGTGCGGCTGACGGCATTGTTTTTTCTCATGCTGTAGATAATAATTCAAGCCAATCCGCATTTAATGCGAACCTCACGCTTATTAATTATGGAAAAGATAGTGATGCAAACGGCTTGTTTGATGAGGTTGAACTTGACAGTGATGGCGATGGTTGTCCAGACTATATTGAAGCTGGATTTACCAACGAAAACAACCCTGAAAAATTTGGTGACTATTTTTTAAATGTAGATACGGGTGAAATAAACCCAGATGGTACCGTTTCTGCACACGATTATACCAAACCTATTAAAACCAACGGTGCTGGGGATTACTATTTTCAAATTAACAGTAGTGCTGATATAGCAACCTTCAGTACGGTGCCGACTAATGTCCAGGTTTCTGTGGAGGAAGAAGCTGTTTTTACCGTAAATAGCCCAAATGCGACCTACTACCAGTGGTTTATGGACAATTCACGGCTGACAGATGATTCCGTTTTTAGTGGCACTAATACCAATAGCTTAGAGATAAATACAGCAGGCTTGGGTACAACTTTAGATGGAAAGAATTTCCATGTTGAAATAAGTAACGACAAATACCTTTGTGTAAGTCCGTCTAGCTCAGCAACCCTTTCTGTTCTTGCTTTACCTCAATTCCCGGAACTTAACCGCGTATATTCTTTTTGTGGGACTGGAACTGTTAAAAATTTAAAAGACTTAATTGACTCAACAAAAACTTTTAACGTATATGATGAAGAAACAGGCGGCAGCCCACTTCCTGACACAGATACACTTATTAACGGCGAAGACTATTATGTAAGTGCAGTAAATGCTGCTGGAGGGGAAAGTGTTATTCGTTCGTTTACAAATGTGGTAATTGCCAACCCGGCTTTGACATCCAATGCGCCCTCAGACGAAATCTGCCTTGGGGAGTCTGTCACGCTTACTGCTCAGGGTGTGCCGTATACTTTTTCTGAGTTTGAAGATTCTTTGGGCCCAAGCTTTGAGTATATAACCTCCTTTACAGACCCTGTTACTTCTGAAGTTTCACATTATTTCCTTAAAAAACAGTCTATGTCATGGACAGCAGCTCGGGCTGAAATCAAATCTTTAGGTTCTGGAGCTTCTATGTATGTCATCAATTCTAAAAAGGAAGAAGAAGATGTATTTAATGCCATGTCTGCCTACACGGGAACTGGGGACAATCACTTCTGGTTAGGATTACGTCAATTTGACGCACTTGCTAACGGTAAGTTTGACGAGGGTTGGGTTTGGTTAGACGGAAGACCCCTTACTGCTGCGGATGAAAATTGGTACAATTATCCAGCTTCTGAGCCCAATGATTATGATTATACTAAACCCGACGGCAGTACCAGACCCAACCCCCCCCCCTATGATTATGATGGTTTTGAGGATGGGAGTGAAAACTATGCGCAATTTGATTATACACCTGCACCTTATGTCGAAACTAGAAAGGAATGGAACGATATGAAAAACGACGGCGGTGGTGGTAATTCATGGCCTGTTTTTGAATTTCAAGGAGTTACGCAAGTAAAGTGGTTCAAACAAGAACCAGGAAAAACCCCTGAAGAAATTATAGGCGAAACGTCCAATACACTTACCATTACACCCACAGTAACAGGAAACATAACCTATTCTTATAAAATCTTTGCTAATGCTAATGGAACAACATTTTCTTGCCCTACTACCATAGATATAACAGTTAATGAATTACCAGATATTGATTTGTTCCCTGCCGAAGATATGGAA
>CATIMP010000133.1 GCA_949528465.1 Bacteroidota bacterium
GTAGCGTAGCCCGGTCATCGCGCCTGCTTTGGGAGCAGGAGGTCGCAGGTTCGAATCCTGCCACCCCGACTAAAATAAATTACATTGGGATATTGATGACCCGTCATCGCGTCCCGATGGAATCGGGAAGGTAGCTGACCGAAAAGTCCTGCCACCCTACTTAATCAACCTTTTGGTTTTATAACCACGGGATGTGGCGCAGCCTGGTAGCGCACACGCATGGGGTGCGTGGGGTCGCAGGTTCAAATCCTGTCATCCCGACTTTTTTCCTTTTAAAAACAACGTTTTGCCGAAAGTGCATCCCGATGAAATCGGGAGGATCGCAGGTTTAAACTTAGCGAAGCGATCTCACGACCATAGGGAGTAATCCTGTCATCCCGACTTTTTCCCTTTTAAAAACAACGTTTTGCCGCAAGCGCATCCCGATGAAATCGGGAGGGTCGCAGGTTTAAACTTAGCGAAGCGCTCTCACGACCAAAGGGAGTAACACTATCCTAGTGTCTCACGACCAAAGGGAGTAACACTATTCTAGTGTCTCACGACCAAATAGATATCAAAACATCTACTATAAACGGCAACTCCGTATTGATTGCCGTATTTTTTTCTATACTTTTAACACCTAATGTAACGTGTAGCTGATTTTATAAGTCTACCCTACCGAATGCATGAAAATATATTTTATCAATGACAAATTACGATGTTCTTATCGTGGGTGGAGGTGCTGCTGGTTTCTTTTCGGCAATAAACACAGCGCAAAAAAACACTGCCCTTAAAATTGCAATTTTAGAACGCGGAAATACTGTTTTGTCTAAAGTAAAGATTTCTGGTGGTGGAAGGTGTAATGTTACGCATGCTGAGTTTGAGCCTAAGCCGTTAACGCTTCATTACCCAAGAGGACAAAAAGAATTACTCGGGCCTTTTCATACATTTATGACAGGTGATACGATGGAATGGTTTGAAAAACGAGGAGTTGATTTGGTTGTTGAAGCGGATGGGCGTGTTTTTCCTAAGTCAAATTCATCTCAAACTATAATTGATTGTTTTATTTCTGAAGCACATAAATACAAGATCGATATCTTATTAAATCATTCCGTTCAAGATATTGAACATGAAATCGGTCAGTGGAAGCTTACGACTCCCAAGCACACGCTTTGTGCAAAAAAGGTCATGATTGCAACAGGAAGTAATCCTAAAATATGGAAACTGTTGCAAAAACTAGGACATCGTACCACTACCCCAGTGCCTTCGCTATTTACATTTACGATTTCAGATCCACGAATTAAATCAATTCCAGGAGTTGTTGCCAAGCACGTAACTCTTTCCGTAAATAATAGTTCATTAACATCATCTGGTCCGCTTCTTATTACGCACTCAGGGGTAAGTGCTCCTTCGGTACTTAAGCTGTCTGCTTACGGAGCGCTTGAACTCGCAAAGCGAAATTATAATTTTGACCTAAAAATAAATTTTATTTCAAAAGAGCTTACCGAATGTGTTGAGGAACTCGGCATATTTAAAACAACGCTTTCTAAAAAATACGTTCGTAAACATGCTTTATACGACTTACCTAAACGCTTGTGGGAACAACTGGTTAAAGGGGCGGAACTTCCAGAAGAAATCAAATGGGCTGAAGTCAATCACAAACAACTGCATCAGCTTGGGTTGCAATTAACATCAGCAATATTTAAAGTTACTGGAAAAGGCACGTTTAAAGAAGAATTTGTGACGGCTGGAGGAATCGATTTAAAAGAGATTAACTTTAAAACTTTTGAGAGCAAACTCCACAATAATTTATTTTTCGCAGGCGAAATTCTAAATATTGATGCCGTTACAGGAGGGTTTAATTTTCAAAATGCGTGGACGGGCGGCTTTATTGCTGCTCAGCATATGAGCAATGAAAAAGAAAATGCATAATGAACGTACGTTTTACGTTTCAACGTGTGATTAAACAGTCGTTGTATAAAAATTATTAGTAATATTATTTAGTAGTATTATACTGACTTAGCAACGCGCTAACAGTAAAAGTGAATCCTATTAAATGTTTTAACTCATCTACCTTATCTTTACAAAAACAATCACTTTGATTATTGGATTTTGTGGAGGAACTGGTGCGGGAAAATCAACCTTAGTTGAGCATGTTGCCCAGTTTTTAGGTAAAGACAATACACTTATTTTGGCTCAAGACCATTATTACAAACACTTGCCCGAACAGACTTTTGAGGAGCGTGCTCAAATTAATTTTGATCATCCAGATGCTTTAGATTTTAATTTGATGGTTTCAGATTTACAGAAACTAAAGCAAGGAATAGCTGTTGAACGGCCTGTATATTCTTTTGTAGAACACTTACGCATGAACGAAACCGTTACCATTATGCCTAAAAAATTTATTTTAGTAGAAGGAATATTGGTTTTTGCACACCAACAATTACATGCGCTTTTTGACTATAAGGTGTATATTGAGGCGAATGAGGAATTGCGCGTAACGCGCCGAGTGGAACGAGATGTAAATTATCGAGGACGAACTGAAGAAGAAGTGCACCAACGATTTAAAACAACACTGCACAACATGCACAAAAGGTTTATTGCGCCAAACAAAGAAAAAGCCGATATTGTGATTGCTAACAACGGAGCTGTTGAAAACGCAAAAACGGCATTAACACAGTGGCTAAAAAGCAGCATCAGATGAAAAAGCTTCGTGAAAACCCTTGGTTTAAAATCGCCACAAACGTGTACGCGCTCATTGGCTTATTTTTTGTTTTTTGGATGGTGTTTTTAGATACAAACTCATTACTTATATACCTCAATCTTGAACAAAAACTAAGTGAATTAGAGCAACAAAAGGCGGCTCTAGAACGCGATATTGCTACGGACAAAAAAACACTTTTGCAATTGAATGACTCCATTGAACTGGAACGCTATGCAAGAGAAAAATACAACATGAAACGAAAGAACGAAGACGTTTACTTGATTGAGTACGCGGACAGCGTTCCATAATTTAATACAAAACATGAAATACGCAGAACAAATGCTTCGAGAAGATGCACTAAGCGGCAAGGTTGTCGTCGTTACGGGTGGTGGTAGTGGATTGGGAAAATCCATGACACGCTATTTTTTACAACTTGGCGCAAAAGTAGCCATTACATCCAGAAATTTAGAAAAATTAGAAGCTACGGCTGCCGAACTTTCTGAGGAAACAGGCGGGACTTGCTTCCCTGTTGCTTGTGATGTCCGCAATATTGATGAAGTCGAAACCATGCATACACAAATCGTTGAAAAACTCGGCGCAGTAGATGTTTTAGTTAATAACGCTGCTGGAAATTTTATTGCACCCACAGAGCGTTTATCAGCAAATGCTTTTGATACCATATTGGATATTGTACTTAAAGGAACCAAAAACTGTACGCTGACTTTTGGCAAACATTGGATTAAAACCAAACAGAAAAACACCAACGTTCTAAATGTTGTAACTACGTATGCCTATACCGGTTCGGGCTATGTGGTTCCGTCGGCTTGTGCTAAGGCTGGTGTGCTTGCCATGACGCGATCTTTAGCAGTAGAGTGGGCAAAATACGGAATGCGATTTAACGCAGTTGCTCCTGGGCCTTTTCCAACAAAAGGTGCATGGGATAGACTCTTTCCTGCCCCAATCAAGAAAAAATTTGATCCAAAAAAACGTATTCCGATAGGTCGTTTGGGTGAACATCAAGAGTTGGCAAATTTAGCTGCTTATATGGTTTCTGATTTTGGCGCGTATCTTAACGGTGAAGTAATTACACTAGACGGAGGCGAATGGCTAAAAGGTGCTGGTCAATTCAACAATTTAGAGCAAGTTTCCAAAACCATGTGGGACATCCTCGAAATGGCAATTCGCAAGAAAAAATAGTTAACAAAAATTTGATTTCTTGAACAGCATATAAATGCTATTTTTACACTTTACAACAAACCATGGGCAAAATCATAGCTGTAGCAAATCAAAAAGGTGGAGTAGGTAAAACTACTACTTCTGTAAACCTTGCTGCTTGTCTGGGTGTATTAGAAAAAAAGGTGTTGTTGATTGATGCTGACCCACAAGCAAATGCAACATCGGGACTGGGAATTGATGTTGATACAGTTGAAAATGGGTCTTATCAAGTGCTTGAACACACGCTTTCTGCTAAAGAAGCAATTGTGCCTACAAATTCTCCTAATTTAGACATATTACCTGCCCACATAGATTTAGTAGCTATTGAAATTGAATTGGTTGATAAACCTAATAGAGAAAATATGCTTCGCAAAGCGCTTGCCCCTATTAAAGATGCGTATGATTATATTTTTATAGATTGTGCCCCTTCTCTTGGATTGATCACGTTAAATGCACTCACGGCCGCAGATTCGGTTATTATCCCTATTCAATGTGAATATTTTGCACTCGAGGGACTTGGTAAACTATTGAATACCATTAAAAGTGTTCAAAAAATACATAACCCATTGCTTGGAATTGAAGGAATGCTATTGACCATGTATGATTCTCGCTTGCGATTATCCAATCAGGTAGTTGACGAAGTAAAAAAACATTTTAACAGCATGGTTTTTAACACCATTATTCAGCGAAACGTGAAAATCAGCGAAGCGCCAAGTTATGGTGAAACGATTATTGATTATGATGCCTCCAGTAAAGGAGCCTCAAGCTATTTAAAGCTCGCACAAGAGTTTATCATTAAAAACAAGTAACTATGGCAAAAGCAAAAAAACGTCAAGCGATGGGACGTGGCTTATCTGCACTACTTCCCACAGACGAAAACCTTGAAAAAGGAAAGGTTGAAGGGCGCGTATTGGAAGTGCCACTAAGTCAAATTGAAACAAATCCGTTCCAACCAAGAACGCAATTCAATCCTGAAACATTGGAAGAACTTGCTTCGTCCATTGCAGCATTAGGCGTTATTCAGCCGATAACAATTCGTAGAATGGGATCCGAAAGCTACCAGTTGGTCTCGGGTGAAAGACGTTTTCGTGCCTCTCAATCATTAAATCTGAAAACCATTCCAGCATTTATTCGTGTTGCCAACGATAAAGAATCGCTCGAAATGGCGTTGGTGGAAAACATTCAACGTGACGATTTAGACCCCATTGAAATTGCATTGAGCTACGAAAGACTTATCAATGAAGTTAATCTTACACAAGAAGAAATGAGCAATCGTGTAGGAAAGAAACGCTCCACAGTCACCAACTATTTGCGATTACTCAATCTTGATCCCATCATACAATCAGGAATTCGCGATGGATTTATCAGCATGGGACATGGGCGCGCGCTCTTAGCTGTTGAAGACCCTAAAGAACAACTTAATCTTTATAAAAAAGTTGTTGCCACAGGGATGTCGGTTCGAGCTACAGAACAGGCAGTAAAACCTAAAAAAGAGATTCCACAAACCAAAATTGAAGACTATACGGCTAAACATCTAGATGCATTGAGCGATTTTTTTGGTGCTACAGTACAAACAACTGTAAATAAAAATGGTGGTGGTAAAATTGTTGTTTCATTTGACTCTGAAAAAGAGTTTAAAACGATTCGTAAAAAACTTAACTCGTGAAACTTTTAGTTATTGTCTGGTTATTAATTTTTGTGTGTGGCATTTCCACAGCGCAACAAATTCAAGCAGATGACATACGAAAAATTGAAAACGAAGACCCCTTAAGACCTGCTAAGGCAGCTTTCTATTCTGCGGTTTTACCTGGATTGGGGCAAGTTTACAACAAACGCTATTGGAAAGTACCCATCGTTTATGGTGCTATTGGGTTATCTGTTTATTCTTATGACGCCAATCAAAAGAATTATTTGCGCTACCGCGATGCATACAAAAGACGTATTGCAGGCTATAATGACGACGAATTTCAAGGACTTATTGCAAGCACAGACCGATTGGTGGATGGGCAGGATTTTTATAAACGCAACCGCGATCGTTCTATGCTCTTTATTTTAGGATTTTATTTTTTGAATATTTTAGATGCCAATATAGATGCGCATTTGAAACAGTATAACGTAAACAGCGACCTAAGCTTTAAACCCTATATTGATGTAGCACCAACAGATGCTGCCCCAGTTGCGGGAATGCGTGTCGCGCTAACTTTTTAGTATGAAAATAGCCTTACTTGGATACGGTCGAATGGGGAAAGCCATTGAAGAAATAGCCAAATCTCGCGGACACGTAATTGTGGCAAAAATTGACAAAGACAATCCTAATGATAGCATTAGTGATGCCGATGTTGCAATAAACTTTAGTGTGCCGTCAGCGGCAGTTGATAATATAACAAACACCTTAAACCAAAGCATTCCGGTGGTTTGTGGCACAACGGGTTGGCTTGAGCACAAAGCGGAGATTGAAAATCTATGCGAAGAAAAAAAAGGTGCTTTTTTGTATGCATCAAATTTTAGTCTTGGCGTTAATATATTCTTTGCGCTTAATGAAAAACTTGCCCAAATGATGGAACAACACACGCAATACGCAGCATCTATAGAAGAAATTCATCATACCGAAAAATTAGATGCACCGAGTGGAACTGCTATAACACTAGCTGAAGGGATTCTTCCGCATACAAAACAACAATCTTGGAAACTTGCCGAAGAAGCTAACGAACAAGATATTGCCATTACAGCAAAGCGCGAACCACAGGTTCCGGGAACACACACGGTAACCTACAACTCTGAAACAGATGTGATTTCTATTGAACACGTTGCCCACAACCGCGATGGATTTGCGCTGGGGGCTGTGATTGCAGCGGAATGGATCGTTGGGAAAAGTGGTATTTTTAGCATGCGCGACGTTTTAAACATAACCTAATTCTTATCAAGATATGACATTCTCTCAATGGTTTTTATGCCTAGTACTTTGCCAAATTTACATTTTCATAAAGCTTTGGAAGCTTTTTAAAAAAGCAGGATTTTCTCCTTTGTTGGCGCTTATTCCTTTTTATAACTCTGTTGTTCTATTACAAATTATCAAACGCCCAAAATGGTGGGTTGTATTGCTTTATATTCCCATAGTTAACCTGTTGATGCTCCCTGTTGTATGGGTAGAAACTACCCGTAGTTTTGGCAAAAATAGCCTCGTAGACAGTTTTCTTTCGTGGATAAGCTTAGGGTTTTATGGGTTTTACCTGAATTATGCTGCTGATGTAACCTATCAACCTGACCGTTCGTTACAGCCCAAAACAGGATTTGGACAATTTGTAGGTTCTATCATTTATGCAGTTGTCATTGCCACGTTGGTACATGCCTATTTTATGCAGCCTTTTATTATACCTACAAGCTCGCTGGAAAAAAGTTTGTTGGTAGGTGATTTTCTGTTGGTAAGTAAATTTCATTACGGCGCACGAACGCCGCAAACTGTGGTTTCATTTCCTATGGTGCACGATACCATTCCAATCGCAAAAACACGCTCCTATTTAAAAAAACCACAACTACCCTACTCGCGCATCCCTGGATTCCAAAAAATCAAACGCAATGATATTGTAGTGTTTAGTTGGCCTGCAGATACCGTAAGACAATTTTTCAAGAAAGAGGCGGGGGTAATAAAACCTACAGACAAAAAATCAAATTATGTAAAGCGCTGTGTTGCTGTTGCTGGGGATACCTTATCAATTGAAGACGGCATTATTCATATAAATGGCAAAAAATCCATTATGCCAGACCGCGCTAAACCGCTTTATGGATATACGGCATACAACAGTAAAGGAATTTCTGCGCGTAAATTAAAAGAGCTTGGATACGATGACCTCAATAGAAAATTTGTCATTGAAAACATCAGTCAACCCATATTGAATGCCCTTATCCCCTATATAACAGGCTTTGCGAGTCAGGATAGAAATAACTATCAAATTTATACAGGCGTAAAAGGACTTCCAATTGAAATCGTGCGCCAATACCGCATTCAAGCCAAAGAAATTCTTGAAACCCAAAAAACGTTGTTTTTGACGCTTAAAGAGGCAGATCAACTATCAAAAGCTATTAAGCTCGACAGCTTAAAACGAAAAATAAATAATGTTAAAACGTACAACACAGGGTTTTTTCCAAACAATATACGTTACAATTGGAACGAAGATCAATTTGGCCCGATTATTATACCAAAAAGGGGGCAGACAGTAGCCATAACACAAAAAAGCTTCCCGCTTTACAAAAAAATCATTCGAGACTACGAAAAGAACTCCGTTAGCAACACCAATGGAGAAATTAAAATTAATGGAGAAACTGACAACTCCTATACCTTCAAAATGGATTACTACTGGATGATGGGTGATAATCGTCACCGTTCTGAAGACAGTCGCTTCTGGGGTTTTGTTCCTGAAGATCATGTTGTGGGAAAACCTGTTTTCATTTGGATGAGTATAGATGGATTTACAGAAGGGCTACGCAATTGGCGTGTGCGCTGGGATAGGGTATTTACAACTGTAGGAGGTTCGGGTAAACCTGTATCTTATCGCTGGTTTTTTGCTGCTTTTGTTGCCGTATGGCAAGGAGTTGTGTGGTACAGAAAAAGAAAAAAGAAAGCATAAATGAGTACCGTTGTTGCACCACTTACATATGGTGGTTCGATTACCCTTTGGGCGTATATGGCACGAGCTTCTCAAGTAATTTTAGAACAACACGACCACTATCAAAAGCAAACCCAACGCAACCGACTTTATATTCATGGAGCAAATGGAAAATTGATGCTTTCCATCCCAGTAAAACACCTTGGGAAAATGGGGTATCAAGACTACAAAACGGTGCTTATTGATAATCAATTTCCATGGCAAGCGCAACATTGGAAATCGATACAAGCAGCATATCGCTCATCGCCTTACTTTGAGTTTTACGAAGATGAAATTGCTTTTTTATACAAAGAGCAGTTCCCACATTTGTACGCCTTTAACATCGCCTTTTTTGAAATAATACATAAATTGATTAGACTATCTTTTCCAATAACTTTTACAGAATCTTTCGAGAAAGAAGTAACACACCTTGACATAAGACCACTACAAGAAGTAAAAACAAATGGTGTAGAAGCTGCATTAAAATACACCCAAGTTTTTGATGATAAAAATGGTTTTATTGCTAACCTTTCTGTTTTAGATCTACTTTTTAACATGGGTCCAGAAAGCCTACACGCATTAAAAAACTGTGCGCTCCCAAAAAATACGTAAATTGAAGCTGCTAAATCTTGTATCATGAGCGATCCTAAAATTATTGGCATTGGCGGAATTTTTTTTAAAGCAGCATCTCCCGAAAAACTAAAAAAATGGTATGCACAGCACCTCGGTTTGGTGCTTAACAATTACGGCGCAACCTTCGAAATGCGTCATCTTAAGGAACCTAAAAAAGCCAAATATATTCATTGGTCTGTATTTCCTAACGACACGGATTATTTTGATCCCTCAGACAAACCATTTATGATAAATTACAGAGTCCAAGAAATCGAAAAATTAGTGAAAAAATTAAAAAAAGTTGGCGTTGAAGTAATAGATAAAATTACAAGTTTCCCGTATGGAAAGTTTGTGCATATTCTTGATCCTGAGGGCAATGCAATAGAACTTTGGGAACCAAAAGAAGATTTTTTTGACACCATGGGAATTCCTACAAACAAATAAAAAAGCAGGCCGTAAGCCGGATTCTGTCGTGCCTTATCATTAATCTAGACGATACATTACTGTAACGCTCAATCCGCCTACCCTCCAACTTGGACGCGCTGCCCTTAGCGTTGGTTTACATGGCGTTTCACCGCATAGAGTTTACCTGATTTCACTACAGCCGAACTGTACTTGCTTTCTGTTGCACTGGTCCTTTTCGTCAAAGACGAAATGACGGGTGTTACCCGCTATGCTGCGCTATGGTGTCCGGACTTTCCTCTCCGCAAAACGGAGCGATAAGGTGGCCTGCGCAGCAAAAATACACTATTCCAGCTTTCGCCTCTAATTTTTACTTAGGTAAAAAAGCTGAGTTTACGTATATTTACCCTTATGGGTGAATTTGTTGTATCGGCTTTAAAATACAGACCGCAAACCTTTGCGGATGTTGTTGGGCAACAGGCTATTACGCAAACATTACAAAATGCTATTGATTTAGGTAAAATCGCCAAAGCAATGCTTTTTTGTGGACCCAGAGGGGTTGGTAAAACTACTTGCGCACGAATTTTTGCCAAAAAAATAAATAGTGGCACGGCACCCATTGATCCAAACGAAGACTTTGCATTTAATGTTTTTGAACTCGATGCGGCTTCGAACAACTCGGTTGCAGATATTCGGAACTTGATTGAACAAGTGCGTATTCCACCTCAAAAAGGAAATTATAAAGTATATATTATTGATGAGGTGCACATGCTGAGTTCGGCAGCATTTAATGCCTTTTTGAAAACCCTCGAAGAACCCCCAAAGCACGCTGTTTTCATTTTGGCAACCACCGAAAAACAAAAAATTATACCTACAATTTTGTCGCGATGTCAAATTTTTGATTTTAAACGAATCAGTATTCATGATGCACAAGCCTATTTAAAAACCATTGCGGAACGAGAAGGTATTCAGGCTGAAGACGATGCGCTGCATTTGATTGCTCAAAAAGCAGATGGGGCCATGCGCGACGCGCTGTCTATTTTTGATCGTATGGTAAGTTATTCTGGAGAAACGCTTACAGCAAAGCACGTCTCTTTAAATCTTAATATCCTTGACCACGACAGTTATTTAAGCATAACCAATTTGCTGCAACATGGAGATTTACACAACAGCGTGCTGCAGTTTAATTCATTGATTGATTTAGGTTTTGATGGGTATCATTTTATAAATGGGCTTTCAAAACACTTCCGTGATTTATTGATGTGCCAAAACGATGGAACAACAAAATTATTAGAAGTAAGTGCCGAAACCGAAGCCAAATTTCACACACAAGCAAAAGGAATTTCTACTGCATTTTTACTTCAAGCCTTAGAACTTACGAATACCTATGCTTTGCAATACAAAAGTAGTTTACATCCGCATTTACAAGTAGAACTCTGCTTAATGCAAATTGCATCATTAACAGAAGGCCAAAAAAAAAAGTCTAAGCCTTACATAAAGCCGAGAGAAGAAGTAGTTTCAACAGGTGTTTCTAGTCCTATTGAAAACGCTGAGACTGTTGAACAACCTGTTTCGACAGCAGTCGTTAAACCTGTAGAAAACAACGTAACTGACGAAGTAGAAGCTTCGCCAAGCCCTACTGTTAATAGTGAAGTTGTAGAACCTGTAGATGAAACACCTATTCAATTAGATTTATCTGCACAAGGAGTTTCTGGATTATCTTTATCGAGTTTGCGTGTACAGAAAGCGCATCAAACGAAATTAGTTGACGCAAGTGATGGTGAAAAAATCAATAACAAAGAAGTTTCACAAGATGCCCTAATTGAACAATGGGGAAGCTACACAAAGCGCATGACCAACAGAGGTGAACGCAATATGGTAGCATTACTTCAGTTGGATATACCAAGACTAAAAAACAAGACTGAAATTCACCTTAGTGTTCCCAACGAAACCAACAAGGTAGAACTGGAAAAAAACAGTTCATTTTTGTTACAGTTTTTAAGAAAGCAATTGCTAAATGATCATTTGAATTTACGTGTTCATGTAGATGCTAAAGTGGAAAAAAAGTTTGTGTATACAGCAGAAGACAAATACCAAGAATTGGTTCAGAAAAACCCATTGGTTGAAACCTTCAAAAAAAGCTTTAACCTGGAGTACTAGTTTTTACAGCCTGATGCACATAAATTCGTTAGTGCAATTCTTTATAAAGCAGCTTAATCATCCCGTCAGCGAGTCCAACTTTTGGAACATAAATTTTATTAGACCCGCTAAATTTCATTGCGGTCAGGTAAATCTGAACTGCAGGAACAATCACATCTGCCCTATCTGGATTAAGTTCCAAATCCACCATAAGCTCTTTTTGGCTGCGTTTTTTTAAATATTCGTGTTGTTCAGAAAGCAGCATAAACGAAAGTGGCTTTCCAATTTTTCGTCCAGTCATTTTAAATACTTTATTGATCGTTCCACCAGAGCCAACTACCGAAATCCGGCTTAATGATTTGGTGTGTGTTGTAATCCAAGACTTATATTTTTCTTGCTCACTTTCTTGCACCATTTTATTGAGTAAACGAACGGTACCGATTTTAAATGATTTTGAAGCAATCGTTTTCCCTTGACGAATAAGGGTAAGCTCTGTACTTCCTCCTCCAACATCAACAAAAAGATAGGATTTATGAGGTTTTACAATGTCGAACAAATCGGTCATAGCAATAATTTCTGCCTCCCGTTTTCCATCGATTAGCTCAATAGAAACTTCTGTTTCTTTATGGATACGCTCAATAAGTTGATTTCCATTTTTGGCTTCACGCAAAGCCGAAGTAGCACATGCCATATAGTGTGAAACGCTATGAATACCCATCAGCAACTTGAACGAGTGCATCGCATCTATCAAACGTTGTTGGTTTGGCATTCCAATAGAACCATGAGTAAAGGTATCTTGGCCTAATCGAATAGGCACACGAACTATAGCGCTTTTGGTGTAAACAGTGGGCTTATTTTTCCGCTCTATTACATTATTCACTAACAGTCTAACAGCGTTAGAGCCAATATCTATAGCGGCATATTTAGATAATCTCATGGGGTCTTGATTTTATTATAATAATACAAATAAGTAGCTTCTTGAGAACGCAAAGTCGCTGCGCCGTTAGTACGATAAACAGGTTTTGAGTCGTCGTTTACCCAACGTGATTTAACGTTGTCGTTCCAACTTAACTCAAACGTATCTACCAATTCCTGTTGGATTTCTTTATCATAAATAGGACAAGAAACCTCTACGCGATTGTCTAAATTTCGCGTCATCCAATCAGAAGATGAAATAAAGATATCACGATCACCACCGTTTTCAAAAATGACCATTCTTGGGTGTTCCAAAAATCTATCTACTACACTTATAACTTCAATGTTTTCACTTATTCCTTTAACTCCGGGAACCAAACAACAAATACCACGAACAATCATACGAATTTGCACGCCTGCTTGACTTGCGTTATATAAGGCTTCCACCATATCGTAATTAGTCAAGTTGTTAATTTTAATACGAATTAGCGCATTCTTTCCTTCTTTGGCTAAACCAATTTCTCTTTCAATACGTTCTTTTAAGCCTGTCGATGTTGTAAAAGGTGAAATAAGCAAGTGCTTATGCGAGGGGACTTTATAGCTTTTTTCCAAAAAATTAAACACCCGATTAACTTCTTTTAATAGCTGCTGATTCACGGTAAAAAGCGTATAGTCGGTATAAATCCGTGCAGTAGATTCGTTGAAATTTCCAGTGCTAATAAACCCATAACGCATAAGTTTATTAGCCTCTTGACGTTGGATTAGGCAAATTTTAGAATGTACTTTCAGTGATGGAACACCAAAAATCAAATGAACCCCTTCGTTTTTGAGTATCTCAGCATAACGAATATTGGATTCCTCATCAAATCTGGCTTGAAGCTCTATCTGTACAGTGACTTGTTTGCCGTTACGTGCTGCTTGAATGAGTGCATTAGCTACTTGAGAATCATCTGACAAACGGTAAATGGTGATGAAAATACTTTTGACCTTTGGGTCTAAAGCTGCTTCACGTAAAAACTTAATCACATAAGCAAATGAGTGATACGGCGTGTAGAGCAAAAAATCTTTTTTGGCAATTTGAGTTAGAATCGATTGATCCAACGAAAATCCTTTTATTGGAAGCGGTGGTTTTTTGTCGTAGAGTAAATCTGTACGTCCCAAACTTGGAAATTTCATGTAATCACGGCGATTGTGGTAGCGTCCACCTGGAATAATGCTATCACGCGAACCAATTTGAAACTTGTCCAACAGCAAATCTAGCATATCGGGCTCAATTTTTTTGTCGTAAACAAATCGAACAGGATCACCGCCAACACGTTCACGAAC
>CATIMP010000134.1 GCA_949528465.1 Bacteroidota bacterium
AGCACTTTTGTGTAATTCGGGTTATATGACTACAAAAACCGCAGCCATAACCGCCGTTGGAGGCTACGTTCCTGAGCATGTGCTCACCAATGCCGCTTTAGAGCAAATGGTAGACACAAGCGATGAGTGGATAACTTCCCGAACAGGAATAAAAGAACGACGCATTCTAAAACCCACCTCACTTGGAACCTCGTTTATGGCGATTGCTGCAACCCGTGATCTCATTCAGAAAAAAAATCTTGATCCAGCCAGCATAGATTTGGTCATTGTAAGTACCGCCACACCTGACATGCCTGTTTCCTCTACGGCTGCGTTTGTTGCAACTGAAATTGGAGCAACAAATGCTTTTGCGTACGATTTGCAAGGCGCTTGCTCAGGTTTTTTATATGGAATGTCTGCTGCTTCGGCACATATTTCTTCGGGGCGTTATCAAAAGGTTTTGCTTATTGGCGCAGATACCATGTCATCAATTATTGACTATACAGACCGTAGCACTTGTGTTATTTTTGGTGATGGCGCAGGAGCTGTTTTGTTTGAGCCTAACGATGAAGGTTTAGGACTTCAAGATGAAGTACTTCGCGTTAACGGTAAAGGCAGGGAGTTTTTAAAAATCGAAGCTGGTGGCTCTATGTTGCCCGCGTCTTCCGATACAGTTACCGCTGGTAAACATTTTCTTCATCAAGAAGGGCGCCAGGTGTTTAAATTCGCCGTCTCTAATATGGCAGCTGCCATTAATCAAGTACTTGATCAAAACAATTTAACCAAAAATGATATTGACTATGTAGTGGCGCATCAAGCTAACAAACGTATATTAGATGCCATTGCAAAAAACTTAGACTTAAATTACGGGCAAATGCTTGTAAATATTGAACGCTATGGGAACACCACTGCGGCAACACTTCCTTTATTGCTTTGGGATTACGAAAGCAAATTAAAAAAGAACCAAAAATTATTATTTACTGCCTTTGGCGGTGGCTTCACTTGGGGAGCTACCTACCTAACGTGGGCATACAACACCTAAAAACAATACACCATGGAATTAAAAGAAATCCAAAACCTGATAAAGTTTGTAGCCAAATCAGGAGCTAGTGAAGTTAGTCTTGAAATGGGCGATATTAAAATCACGGTCAAAACAGACAAAGGAGAAACTGCTGCTCCTGTTGCTGCCATTCCGCAAGCTGCGCCAGTAGTCGTTGCGCCAACTCCAGAAGTAGTAGCCGCTCCTGCTACGCCAGCCGCACCAGCTGCGCCAGCTGATGCAGTTACAGATGGACATACCGTGAAATCTCCCATAATTGGAACTTTTTATCGCAAACCTTCGCCAGATAAGCCCAATTTCGTTGAAGTTGGCGACCTTGTTGCAGAGGGCGATACGCTTTGCGTAATTGAGGCCATGAAACTCTTCAATGAGATTGAAGCCGAAACTAGCGGTACAATTGTAAAGATTTTGGTTGACGATTCATCCCCCGTTGAATTTGACCAACCCTTATTTGTTATTGACCCATCATAAACCTTGCCTATGTTTAATAAGATTTTAGTCGCCAATCGTGGCGAAATTGCGCTACGTGTTATTCGTACGTGTAAAGAAATGGGCATCAAAACGGTGGCTGTTTACTCTAAAGCAGATGCCGACAGTTTGCACGTTCGTTTTGCAGATGAAGCCGTGTGTATAGGTCCTGCGCCAAGTAGCGAGTCGTATCTAAAAATGGCAAATATCATTGCGGCAGCTGAAATTACAAATGCCGA
Source organism: Bacteroidota bacterium (assembly GCA_949528465.1). GTDB lineage: Bacteria > Bacteroidota > Bacteroidia > Flavobacteriales > Flavobacteriaceae > UBA7446. Next base: position 1,747 of record CATIMP010000134.1, read on the forward strand.
TGCCATTCATCCAGGCTATGGATTTTTATCTGAAAATGCCAAGTTTTCGAAAATTTGTGAGGAACACAAAATAAAATTTATTGGTGCATCTGCACAAATGATTCAGCAAATGGGCGACAAGGCAACCGCTAAAGCGACCATGAAAGCTGCAGGAGTGCCTACTATTCCAGGCTCAGAAGGTATTATTCCATCCTTTAAAGATTGTAAAACCCTTGCCAAGCAAATGGGATATCCCGTTATGCTTAAAGCTACCGCTGGTGGTGGTGGAAAAGGCATGCGTGCCGTTTGGCAAGAAGATGAACTTGAAAAAGCATGGGAAAGTGCACGTCAAGAGTCAAAAGCTGCTTTTGGCAACGACGATATGTATATGGAAAAGCTTATCGAAGAGCCACGCCATATTGAAATTCAAGTTGTTGGCGATGCCTTTGGCAAAGCCTGTCATTTGTCTGAACGCGATTGTTCTGTACAACGCCGTCACCAAAAACTTACTGAAGAAACGCCTTCGCCGTTTATGACTGATAAACTTCGTGAAGATATGGGTGCTGCTGCTGTGAAAGCTGCCGAATTTATCAAATATGAAGGAGCTGGAACCGTAGAGTTTTTAGTAGATAAACACCGAAATTTCTACTTTATGGAGATGAATACACGTATTCAAGTGGAGCATCCCATCACAGAGCAAGTAATTGATTTTGATTTGATTGCAGA
>CATIMP010000135.1 GCA_949528465.1 Bacteroidota bacterium
CGTGAAGCACTAGATCCTAAGTCTAGCGTGTCTACCAATTTCACCACACCCGCTTGTCTATTAGACGATGTGAACTTGCTTGTGTTTTATCAGCGTGCCTGCCTGTCGGCAGACAGGTCTACCAATTTCACCACACCCGCAAGTGGTGCGCAAATATAAGGATGTTTAACAAATTTGTAAGGCCTTTGTAAGACAGAAAAAAAAATGCTGATTTTTTTATTACGTGATATGGTTTTTATCACTAACCCATAGAGTTTTCTGATAAAAAAGGCGCTATTAACATTCAATTAATAGTAAATCCTTATTTATGTAAATAAAATTTAACTAAAATGAACGAAATAGAAGTTTTTAACGGAACCCAGTTGGCACTGATTGCCAACGGAATTTACCTAGTGACTTTTACAGCACTAGTCTTTATAACATTTAGATTGATTCGGTTTCAAAGAGAGAATCAAGCCAATATTTTTGGTAAAATCTTAGTAACCATTTTTGGGCTTTGCTCAACTTTTTATGGATACTCCGTGTTTTCATTCCTAAGGAATATACAGTTGGGACAGTCTTACAGGCTTTCGGCACTAAAAGAGAGTGGTGTTGAGCTGACGCCATGGGCGCAAAGCATTGTGGATTTTACACAGTACACAGTTCAAGATGGGTTACCACTACCCTTTTCGCCTGAGCCTGCAGCAGTTGTGTTTGTTGCAACCTTTGCCGTTATGATAATTGCGGGTGTTTGGCTAAACCTTTCAAAATCAGAATAATTTTTAAAATCAATTTCATGAAAATTAAAACAATATTAAAGATTTCAATTGCGCTATTATTTTTGCAATTAGTTCCACTACTCATTAGCTTTTTTTCGCCAGAATTTAAATTGGCTTTAATTACGGAAAGTTTTGGGAACACCCCTTCTCAAGATGCAGTAAAAATGTTTGAATTATTTTCTTTGGTAGTTGGTCTAATGGGGATTGGCATCTGTTTTTTGATGTATGGTGTACTAACCTTCACCGACTTGATGGTTTTAAGACGTCTTTCATTTTTATTCTTTATGTTGATGGGCTTTTTTGCATTGCCTGATTTAATTGGTGCCTTTAAAGGAAATCCAACGGCACCCCTACCTGTCATTATTTTGAATTTAATAATGATTGTGCTATTGTTGTACGGGTCCAAAAGAGGAACCGCTTAGGTAGATTTATTACTATCCAACTACAGTAAAAAGAAAGCCCCTTTATGGGGCTTTTTTAATGAAGAAAAACAATTTTATACCTTCGTGTAAAATTCAGCCCATGCGCGCCATCAGCAGCTATATCACAAAACACAAAAACCGCTTTTTAGAAGAACTGTTTTCGCTTATTCGCATTCCGTCTATAAGCGCCGATTCTGCCTACGAGCAACACATGGAAGCCGCTGCAAAAGCAGTACAAATAGCGTTAAAAGATGTAGGCTGCACCCACACTGAGTTATGCCCCACAAATGGCTATCCCATCGTATATGCCGAAAAAATCATAGACCCAAAACTTCCTACCGTTTTGGTATATGGGCATTATGACGTGCAACCACCAGATCCCTTAGACCTTTGGGAAACACCTCCATTTGAACCTGAAATTCGCGAAACGGACCTCCACCCTGAAGGAGCAATTTTTGCACGTGGCGCATGTGACGACAAAGGACAAATGTTTATGCACATCAAAGCCATGGAGGTTATGGAACAAACTGGAGGACTTCCCTGCAATATCAAATTTATGATTGAAGGTGAAGAGGAAGTCGGCAGTGACAACTTGGAAGATTTTGTTCGTGCCAACACTAAAAAACTTGAGAATGATGTGATTCTTATTTCAGATACGGGCATGATCGCCAATGATATTCCGTCTATTACCACAGGGCTGCGTGGACTTAGCTATGTGGAAGTTGAAGTCACAGGGCCTAATCGGGACTTACACTCCGGACTGTATGGTGGAGCAGTTGCCAATCCGGTTAATATTTTAACACAAATGATTGCATCGCTTCAAGATGAAAACAATCGCATTACCATTCCCGGTTTTTACGACAATGTAGAAATCGTTAGCGCTGCCGAACGTGCTGAAATGGCGAAAATTCCATTCGCATTAGACGCATACAAAAATGCGCTTGACATTAAAGCGGTTCATGGAGAAGAAGGCTACACCACGCTGGAACGAAAATCCATTCGTCCAACATTAGATGTAAACGGGATTTGGGGAGGCTATACGGGTGAAGGTGCTAAAACCGTTATTGCAAGTAAGGCATTTGCTAAAATTTCGATGCGGTTAGTGCCAAATCAAAAATCTGAGAAAATAACGAAACTGTTTACCGAACATTTTAAATCACTCGCACCAGAAGGTGTAACTGTAAAGGTAACGCCGCATCACGGAGGCGAAAGCTATGTCATGCATCCCGATGGTTTGGAATTTCAGGCAGCGTCAAAAGCTTATTTGGAAACATTTGGAAAAGCACCGCTGCCCGTAAGAGACGGTGGAAGCATCCCCATTGTAGCGCTTTTTGAAGAAACCTTAAAAAGCAAAACGGTACTTATGGGATTTGGCTTAGACAGCGATGCCATCCACTCCCCTAACGAGCATTTTGGGGTGTTTAATTTTTTAAAAGGGATTGAAACCATTTCGCATTTTTATCATCATTTTACGACTTTGCACCAAGCAAATCAATAAGAAATAAATCGGCTGAAATGCCGTCTGCCAAAAATGCACCTTTACGTGTTGTTTTCAGCGCATTAGCTTCAATATGAAGTAGTTTCTCATCGATAAAACGCTGTGCTTGTTGTTCCAAATGAACACGATATTGAATCCCCAAATCCTGTTCCATTTGACTTAATGAAACGCCCCAAGAGGCGCGTAACCCAATCATAATGGCTTCATTAAATCTATCAACCATACTCAATTTTTCTACAGTTTGTGGCAGTCTACCTGTTGCGATATTTTTCATGTACACGGCATTGTTACTCACATTCCAATAGCGTTGTGCGCCATCGAAACCATGCGCCGAAGGGCCTATACCCAAATAAGGCTTTCCCTTCCAATAAGCAGTATTGTTTTTGGAATGATATCCAGATTTTCCAAAGCTTGAAAGCTCGTAATGTTCATAGCCTTTTGCTGTAAGCGTATCTACTAAGTACAGAAACTGTTCCTCAACATCATTTTCATCAAGTAGTGAGACAACTCCATTTTTTACAAAATGTTCCAATGCTGTTTTTGGCTCTAAGGTTATGGCATAAGACGAAATATGCGGAACATCAAGCGTAAGTGCAGTGTCAAGGTTTCTTTTCCAATCGGAAAATGTGGTATGCGGTGTACCAAAAAGCAAATCAATTGATACGTTTTCAAAAAATTCTTGTGCCCAAATCACCGACTGGACAGCTTCTTTACCATTGTGCGCACGATTCATCAGCGTAAGCTCTGCATCTTGAAACGACTGCACGCCAATCGATAGCCTATTGACTCCTGCATTTTTCAGGGCTTTTAAGTACGTTGGTGTTAGGTCATCCGGATTTGCCTCCAGTGTAATTTCAGCAGATGAAGCAACCTTAAACTGCATTTTGATTTCTGCAATCAATTCGGAAATGGCTGCTTCAGAAAGCAAGGAAGGAGTGCCACCACCAAAATAGATGGTTTCCACAGGAAGTGATGCTTCGTTATTACGCAGTATTAGTTCATTTTTTAGGGCATCAACCATTTCATTTTTATAATCTCCTGATGTGGAAAAATGAAAATTGCAATAATGGCATGCCTTTTTACAAAAAGGAATATGAAGGTAAATACCCGACATCTCTATTTTTTTACACGATGCTCCTGTTGCTTCACAAATGAACTCCACCCCGAGTAGCTTTTTTCGGACTGTTGCGCTGGATTAAAATAATGACAAACAGCAGCTGCAAGTCCATCAGTAGCATCCAAGTTTTTAGGGAGTGATTTTAACCCCGTCAGTTGTTGTAACATTTTGGCTACCTGCTCTTTAGATGCATTTCCACTACCCGTTATTGCCATTTTAATTTTTCGCGGAGAGTATTCAAAAATTTCCAAATTATGAGCAATACCCGCAGCAATGGCAACGCCTTGTGCTCTACCCAATTTTAACATTGATTGCACATTTTTTCCAAAAAATGGCGCTTCAAGTGCCATTTCATCAGGTTTATATGTTTGAATTAATTCTGAAGTACGTGTATAAATATGCCCCAATCGCACATAATGACTCTCGTACTTGCTTAGTTTTAGCTCATTTAGTTGGAGGCAACTAAGTTTATTCCCAACTACTTTAATAATTCCAAAACCCATTACGGTTGTTCCTGGGTCAACTCCTAGAATGATACGCGAATCGCTCATATGTAAAAATAGGGAATAATTGCTACTTATAAATAGCAACAGGAAGCATCCAATGAACTTCCACAGGTACTTCCAAATTTGTTTTAAAAGCAGGCTGAAATTTTGATAAGGATGCAACAACTTCTTCAACAGATGAAAGCACCTTTGGGGAAATAGTACTTTTTTTATTATTTGTGAAGCCCTTTATAGAAAGCTGACCTATTGTATCCACTTTCAACGTGACAAAAAGAGTATCGATTAGTTCACTACTTGATATATGTTTTGAAAGAAATTTATTTTCCAATTTGGTTTCTATGATTTTAATAAAACAGCTCCAATTTTGGTTAACATCGTCTTTAGGACAATCAAGATAAATGGGTGGTTCGTCCATTTCCGTCCAATTTATATTGGGTGCTTGAGGTTTCGCTTTTGGGGAGGAACACCCAAACGCAAAGAGCAGACTCACCAAAAAAAGTTCCCAAAATTTCATTTTATAAAAGTAAAAAATAAAGACTTGTTATTGATTGAAGCCATGAATAATTTGTATTTTTATATATATGGATATCGTACTTTTAATTTTAGGAGCCTTACTTATAATGTTAGGTTTAGCAGGTAGTTTTCTTCCCATAATCCCAGGTCCATTAACAAGTTGGTTTGGATTATTATCACTACACTACACGAGTAAAATAGAGCAAGATTGGCGTTTTTTAGGATGGACATTGGCAATTGCGATATTCATTATGATATTAGATTATTTGATTCCTATTTGGGGCACCAAAGCCTTAGGTGGCACAAAAGCGGGTTCTATTGGATCAACTATTGGCTTGATTGTTGGGCTCTTTTTTCCTCCTTTCGGGATTATTTTAGGTCCTTTTGTTGGAGCGTTAGCGGGGGAACTTAGCAAGAATTCCAATCGCAAAGTTGCGCTTAAGGCAGCTTTTGGCTCTTTTTTGGGTTTTCTGTCTGGCGTAGCACTAAAGTTTATTGTATCGTTTATATACCTACTGCTTTTTGTTTCAGCAGCTTGGAAGGGTTTTGAAAGCTGGTTTTAGAACCAGGAGCAAAAAGGAAGGGCGTTATTTTTCAAATCACAATACTATACTTGTAAAAATACGAGTACTGAAGTTGTTCTGTATCAAATCACAATAAATTTTAACTAAACAAAACAATAAAAACGAATTCTTCCTTAATGCATCTCTGGAACTTTTAAAAGTTTATAAAACGGACTTATTTCACCAAGCACACTTATTGAAATCTTAAACGGATTGTGTGTAAGCCAACCTGTTTTTTTATTGCCAAAATTCAAGATTCTTATATAATTTGGATATGTTTGATCATAGGCATCCAAATCATATACTTGCCTAAATTCATAATACTTGCTGGAAATGCGCTGTACACGATACACGTTATCCCACAAGTTTACACCGTTTTCCAAACGGTGGTAAATTTCTTTTTTACTCAAACCAAGAATAAAACAATCGTTGATGTGAAGGGTAGAAATAATCATACGCCCATCTGAAGGAAGTTGATATAATGGTTCTTTATTTCGAATACGGCGAACGGATTCCCAAAACGTAACTATATGCTCTTGAAACATATTATCAATGGTCTTGTAAATCATCACATGATGATTATTGCGCGGATTTACATAAATATTCTTTCCTTCGCTAAGTTGAACTGCATTGCCCAAACTTTCTCGCATTCTCACACTTCGCACAGGTACATTATCTCCGCGCTTGTTAGGCAAATATATTTTTGTTTCCCAACCCGTTTCGTTGAGAACGACAAGGGAGTTTTTTGGTATTTTTCCATTCACGAATCCGCCACATAAGTCAATTTGATCATAAATCAATTCTCGAACACTGTAGTCAACAATTTTACTAATTTGCTTGGCAGTGCTCAAACTATTTATGGGCTTACGGATATGATATGCTTTATCTCCATCTGGAGCTAAACGTTTTCCATAATAGCTGTCTTTGTGCAATTTCCCTTTAGGAGCCAAGTGAAAAACATCTTTGCTTTTCTGTGATATTCTTCTAGCAACCTGACGGTTTACATCAACAGAAATAGGTGTGGTTTTATATGCTTCAATGGCATCTCTTGTAAATTGCGTCCACGGAGTAGGAAAAACACCCCTATAAGGCATGGGTTCATATCTATTCCAATAACGTAACTCTTCTAAAAATTTGGGCTCATTAAGTGCAGTGACCAAAGCAACGGTAGCCGGCTCACGAGAGTTTAAGTGTCTTGCTTTTTTATTAAAATCCTTTAGTGTTCCTATTCCCCATTTACGACGTAAACTACTTGTAGCATTACCGCGTGCAGCAATTACATTGGGACTAACACGATAAAGATATTTTTTAAGCTTAAGTGCCATTTGATGCTGATCATCAAACTCTTTTGCTACACAATCTTCAACATAATTAGATGCTATAAAATGCTTAAACTTTAAAAATGGACTGTATTTTTTAGAACCGTTCAAAAGCTGTTCTAAAACACGTGTTTTTACCTGCTCCCATACGCCAGATGGTTGTGAGGAAAAATACTCATAAGGCGTTTTGTTCATTATATTATTCTTGAAAGAGCTCATGCAAAGTGTTTTGTTTCGGTCAGAATCATTAAAAAACCTTTCCCACGGATGAATGTACACGATTGAAACTTCTTCGGTAAATAGTTTTTCAATACTGATAGGCGTACTGGTATACGGACACATTTTATTCCACTCTAACCAAAGTTTATATTTAAACAAATTTGTATGCGTAGGGTTCTGACCTGCTTCCAACAAAATATCATGTATTTTAGGCAATTCTAGTTCTCTATTTCTTTTAGAAATTGCCAAGGCTTTGCGGTGTTTGGCGTTAATTTTCACATCGTTTGATAGCACAAAATTGATTTGGTCTATGTTCCCGTATTCGCGTATCAAATTATTAACCAACTTGCGTACCTCAAAAACAGGTTTTTGTGCTACAGGTTTGAACTTGCGCATAATTTCACGGTCGTCATCGGGAGTTACTGGCAAGTTATTCGCTTCAATATATTGCTCAATCAAGTAAAGTTTTTGTGCATTAATTTGAATGCCAAAAGCATTTGAAAAGTCATGTATCCAGTCTTGCGTGTCAATTTTATTTTCTTCAACAGCCGATTCGATAAAATAAATAATATTATCTCTGACTGTCTCACTCAGTTTATCCCATCTTTTTGCACCAATTGCATTCTTAACACCTCCTAAAATAATGGCATTATTTAAGGAATGTCCTTGCTTTAAATAATGTAAAATGATTCTTGTTGCCTTCATGCTAAGGTTTCCAAATCCAGGCTTAAGTTTGATAGCAACAACAGCCTTCGCTTTTTTTAAAGAAAGCCCCCACCGACTCCTTAGCCTATCAACCAATAACTCTTTATCGGAATAGAAATGAAGGTCGTGCCAAAGATCGTGCTGTTCTTCGTCTGTAAAGTTGAAAAACCGTTGACCAAAGGCTATTTTTCGTCCTAAGTGTGATATAGTATTTGCTAAAAAAATCTTCGTGTTGTCTTCATAATTAAAGGCAAAGTTGTCTTCAACACCTAAGGCAATACGTACTTTTTTGAACAAAAATCCAGAAAAATAAACTGCAATTCTTAGGGCCTTTTGACGCTGTACTTTGTTTAATGGCTTTCCATTTAATAGAATTGAATCCAACCAACAATAAATATTGTACCATTCATAAAGTGGATGGCTCTGCCACATGGATTTTTTGTCTTTTTCATAAAGACATGTCGATGCTACACCCCTTGATTTTCGGTACTGAGAGGGACGCTGATAGAATAAAATTCCCTTTTTTCCATCTTTTCCGATAAGTGTGTTTTTAAATTTTTCGTCTAAAAACTTATGAAATTTTGCTTGTAACTCAAGCAATGTATTAATTTCTTTATTGTACATCTGCCGATCCAAATAACGATTTCGAACCCTTACAGCTTTATAACTATACGGTTGATTTTTTTTGGGAAGTAAGTCGTTTAAATACTCGCCTAAATACTGGTCTTTTAAGTGACTTTTTGTTTCACGAATACCTACACGATTTACAACAGGAAGTCCTTCTAAAAGCGTTTTGGTGGTATTATTTAAGTTATTCATGACTTTACCCCTTCGCTGACTCATATGGTAAAGAACTCTTCCCAATTCAAGTTTAGACAACTTTTCAGTGACTCCTTTTGCTCTCAATTCGTAGGGGTTCAACGCAAACCATTGTTGCATTTTTTTAGCATTAGAAGAAGATGAGTTGTCCGTACTCCATTTACTAAGTTCCTTTGAAGATAGTGGACACAATCCATTAAGCGCCAAGAAAGAAAGCATTTTTTGCTTTCTATACATTTTACGCAAATACACTTTTCTTGTATTTCTTGTTTGTGTTCTAATGGTAGCTTTAGAAATTTCGCGCTCACCTTCGCCTAAAAAATTAACGAATGAAGAAAAAATTCGAGTGCCCATATTCACAATCCTTGGGCTTGTAGATTGGCGAACTAATGCCCATCCTATTGATTCAGTATCTATATGTAAGCCTAAAATTTGTTTCATTTAAAAAAATTTTTATACATTTGGTGCATCTTATCACAATAAGGCTTTTGCCGTGGACTGATGTCCAGCGTCCCGCTTAGGTGGGACATTTTTTTTACACCCTTTTTGAAGTTGCTAAGGGAATTGATCGAGAGAATTCCCGATCAATACTCCTCAGCGTAGCATAACAATCAAAGCAAAAAAACAGTTCCCTGCTACAAATAAGAACCTATTCTTTAGTATGGGCAAAAAAGGCTGCGGGTACAACTGCTCAAATAATTATTAGGTTGTCAAAAATCCCACGTAGCAAATTTGTGAAATAAAGAGCTCTATGAGCCTTAAAAGGAGTGGAGTGGCCATTATAGCCATTGAAAAGACGTTTTCAGCAGTTGAACAAGCTAAAAAAGTAAGTAATCACTGTTGTAGTATTAATCTTACTTTACATAAGATTAATAGTACAAACTGCGATTGTCTGTAACTTCAAAAGTGTTTTTGACTGCTTTCGCCACATTCGACTGAATGCTTTGCTTCGTCGTATTAGAAATAGAGGCTTTGTATCCAGCATAGTTGGTTAAGCTCTCAGCAGGCTTCTTAGACTTCAGTTGTACTACAAATACTCCTGAATTTCCACCAATTGGCTCAGAAATATCGTCTTGTGTCAAACTGAAACCAACACCTACAACAGCAGGTTCATTAGAGGCACCTGCCAACATACTCGTAAAACGATTAATCGCTTTGGCAGAACTAACCGTTTGATCAAACTGTCCAGCAACTTCTTCTAACGAATTATAGTCGTCAATTTGTTCGAGTAACATAGTCTTCTTTTTTTCTTTCACAGCAAGTGATGAAACCGTAGCTTTAAGCTCGTCGGCACTGGGAAGACCAGCTTTTTTAACGTCTGTTACCTGAACAATAACATAGCCGCCTGAGGACAATGCAAATCGCTTTACGTCCTCTGCTTGACGATCTTCTTCAAACGCCCAGCGCACTACTTGACGTTGCGCACCCAAAATAGGGAGTGATTCGTCTAAAATTTTAACATCGTTAATTTCTTTAACTGAATAACTTTTCTGAGTTGCTAAGTCTCGAAAATCAGATTTTTGTACATCCAACTCAAATTGCGTTGCTTCAGTAAAAACTTGATTACTTGTAGCTTCGGATGGAATAAGTTTTTTGGAAATAGTAGCTACTTTAACCACATCTTTTTTATCCTGTATTTCAATTACATGAAACCCAAACTCAGTTTCTACCACACCAATAGCGCCTACGCGATTTTTAAAAACATAATCGCTAAATGGAGCAACCATTTCTTCACGAACAAACTCAGGCAATTCACCTCCTCTAGATGCAGAAGGGCCATCGGAATTTTCACGTGCTAATGCAGCAAAATCGCTTCCGCGTTTTGCTTTTCTAAGTAATGAATTTGCTTCTTTCTTAGCCGCTGCTTTTGAACGTGTTACTGTTTCTGCAGCTCGTGTTGCGCCTTTGTAAGCAATCAAAATATGACGCGCTTTTGCTTTTCCACCCTTTTCTCGAGCAACTACACGAGAAATATTGCTAAAACCATTGTCTTCATAAGGACCGAAAACCTCGCCCAAGGGGAGTTTAAATAAGGTGTTTGCATAATTTCCAGAAAGCTGAGCTTCTGATACAAAAGCATCTTGGAATGGTACGTCTGAATTTTCGCTCACAAAAGCTGCCAACTCCTCAGTTGAAATTTCAGCAAATGAAGGGAACGTTTCTTCTTGTTTTGACACTTCATTAAATTCAACTCGAGAGGAGAGTAATTCACGTAATTCATTTTCAATAAGCACTTTATCTTGTGCAGTAGGCTCATCTACAAATTGTACATATCGTAAGTTTCTGGCTTCTTCACGCTCATACGCATCTGCATTGTTAGCAATGTACGCTGCAATGTCTTTGTTGGAAACAGTTACAAGACTATCTGGAATAACGCTGTAAGGAATACGAACATAGTCCAAGTCAATAATATCGTTTTGCAATGCATAGCTTTGTTGCGCTTCAAAATTAGTGACATTAAGTCCCGCAGAAACCATATCTACATACTGCTCAACACGTAAGTTATTCTTGATAGATGCCTCTTGAGATTTCCATTGTTCGAACCCTTGCGGGTTGTTCTGACTTAAATCTAAAATAAAATCGGTGAAACGCTCTGGATCAAACGTACCGTCTTCTCCTTGAAATTGAGGGTCTGAAGAAAAGTTAGGATCCGTTTTAAGGAATTGTTCGATATGATTTTTCCCAACCGATAAGCCAAGTGCATCAAAAGTTTGTTCATATGCTTTAGCATTTGTTGATTGCTCAAAAGCAAAATTTACGGCTTGCATTGTTGACATGCGGTAACTACGCTCAGCAAAATCAACCTGGCGGCTGAATTCATCAATTCCAATTTCTTCGTCACCAACCAGTAAAACGGGGTCTTGACTGGTGGAGGAATTTCCATCAAAAATTCCTGTGAAAACAAACGCCAAAAGCGCCATACCGATAATAAAAATTAAAAAGATGGAACGCTCTCTGATTTTACCTAAAATAGCCATGGTTATAAAATTTAGACTGCATGCGAAAATACAATTAAAAAGAAGAATTTAAAATGCTAATTAACATAGACTCGCACTAAATCCACTTTGGTGTTCGACACTTCCAACATTTCGAAGGTAAATCCTTCAATGGTAAGCTGCTCTCCTTCTTGGGGAATATCTGCGGTGTGGTGTACAATAAGCCCTCCAAGCGTTTCATAAGACTCTGAAAGCGGTAAACTCAAATCAAAATTAGCATTGATTTCATCAATTTCAAGACGCGCAGAGAATGTAAAAGAACCGTCATCATGGGCAATAGTGACGTTGGTAATCGTATCGTGTTCGTCTTCAATTTCACCAAATAATTCTTCAATAATGTCTTCTAATGTCAACATGCCAGCTGTACCTCCATATTCGTCTAAAACTATGGCAATACTGCGTCTTTTTTTTATTAAAACATTAAACACATCTTGAATGCGCATTGTTTCTGGAATCCACTCCACTGCCATAATTATGGAGTGCAACGATTTCGGTTTTTTAAACATATCAAAAGCGTGAACATAGCCGATAATGTTATCCATGCTTTGCGTATATATTAGGATTTTGGAAAATCCAGTTGAGGAAAATATATTTACTAATTCCACCGGTTTTTCGTACCTGTCCACCGCAACCATTTCGGCGCGGGGCACCATAACTTCTCTGGCCTTAAGGTTAGTAAACGATAAGGCGTTATGGAACAATTGCAATTCGGCATCACGGTCATCTTGACTAGCTGTTTCGATTTGTTCCGAAATAAAATCTCCTAATTCTACCTTACTAAATGCAATAGATTCTTCTTGTGCGGGGACATTAAAAAACCGCAAAAGGACGCTATCTGAAAAACGAAGAATCGCCCAGCTCACAGGTTTCATCAATTGATAAAAAACAAAAGCAGGAAGTGCAAAAAGACTTAAAAATCGATTCGCATAAATCTGAAAAAATACCTTTGGTAAAAATTCGGCAGTGATAAGAATTACGGCTGTTGAAATAAGTGTTTGATAAAAAATAATATGCAATGGGAGAGAGGAAAATCCAATATAACTCGAAAACAACTGCTTTACAATTAGTTTGCCTGCAAAAATTCCGTATACCACGAGCGCAATATTGTTACCCACAAGCATAGATACAATAAAGCGCGAAGGGCTTTTGGTAATCGATTTTAAAAGCGCACCAAAGCCTTTATTCTGTGTTTTTTGAATTTCAAGTCTTATTTTGTTAGACGACACAAAAGCAATCTCCATTCCAGAGAAAAAAGCCGACAACAAAAGGCTAATGAGCAAAACCGTTATTTCGACAGACATGTTTAGGATTGCTTACGCTCTTCTAATTTTTTTCGGTACCGCCTGCGGATATAAAACATCAAAAAGGCAACTGCTGAAATAGCAATATCGATAGTGGTTCGCGCGTCTTCAGCTCCATAATAATAAAATGCTCTGAACAAAAACAATCCACCAAAAAGGAGGTAAATAATTTCGGAAATTCGGTAAAATTTAATCATAATTCTTCTTCTACGGCAACACTTCCAACAAGTGGGCCTGTGGTTATTTTATTAAACGACCTGCTGGCATCTAATACGCTAGCTGCAATGTCGTAATCTTTGTTTTTAAAGGTAAAGTTTTCTTCTGTAAAAACCCACTCTCGCTTAACATCCCAATACAATTGTGAAGTACGCAGGTCAGCCCCCTCGGGTGTTGTGATTTGCACATTTCCCCTTAAATCTACCAAATTTGTACGATTATATAAGATGCCGTAATCTGCTTTTACAAAAGTCTCCATGTTGTTTTCATCAAAAAAAACAACCTCAACTCCAATGGGAAACTCGGAATATGGAAACGGTTGATTCGTATAATCGATGTTTTTGGGGGCTTTAAGAATAGCTGTAGTTTGCGCTGAGTCGGTGTAAACTACGCGAATGGTATCTGCTTCGCCTACGGGTAATGCATCAAATTGATTGAGTAGCTTAACCTGTTCGTAATTGTTTTTGCACGATAATACGACTATCGCCAAGAGCGAAAAAAAGATTTTTTTAAACAGTGCTGCCTGTTGCATGTTACAGTTCAGGCACAGTTACACTGTCGTTAATCCAGCACGAAAAACGAATCGTTTGACCTGCGTTACCCTCGGTAAAAATATCAGTCTTGCTCGGTGCTCTACCTTCATAACTTGCCGCCATTTTAAGCGCTGTTTTCTTTGTTCCAGGATCAACATTAGCTGCACGACGAGCCGTTTTTGCTGCTAACCAATATACCGCGCGTTTTTCAAACTGTGTCGTACCACAGCTATTTGCGCTAGAGGCATATAAGTTTGCAATAAGCATATATGCTTTTCCCATTGAAGGTTGGTTTTTTAGCGCTCTTTTGGCATACGAACGTGCCTTACTCTTTAATCCTCTTGTCTTAAACTTTACTGCAATTTTATACAAAATAGCCGCTTTACGGTACTGATCTTGCTCTAATGTTAATGACTCTTCGTAGTATGCCAAAGCACCTTTGCTATCGCCCGCCTTGTCTTTTAATAGTCCCAAATAATAAGCAGAATTTGCAGAAGGGTTAATTCCATGTAGTGCTTCCACAAGCTCCACAAAAAGTGGATCGTCTGAGCATTCTTTAGCATCCATTCTACTTGCAGCGCGGTTTAACCAAACGCTATCATTTTTGTTGGCTTCGAAGTTTTTGCGGTAAAGCGGAATTAAATTCTCACAGCTCGATTCTTTAGATATCATTGCGTCCAAGTTACCAGCATACGTAGAAAATGCTAACACATTGGTTTCGTATACACGCTTGTTACGCTGCTCTCTGGAAGTTACAGGCTGACCAGCATCTTCCTTTTTTAAAATCAAATCCAGTTTACGTGCCAAGTTTGTTTGCTCAAGTTCAAATTTTTCAGATATATCTTCGTATTTGGAAAATAGTTCTTCTGTTGTTTGATTTCCATCCTTGTACAAATTATAAGTAACCTTAAAAAAGGTATACAAACGCTTGGGGCTTGTAAAACTCGCTGCATCTTGCGTAAATGCTTGATTAAATGTATCAAATGCTTCTTGGATTGTTCCCAATTTGTAATCGAACATTGCCTGCGCTTTTGAAGATAGAATTTTGCCAATCTCACTTGCACCCCTTTTGGTTGTTGGAAAATGGGTAATCCAATCGTCATAAAG
>CATIMP010000136.1 GCA_949528465.1 Bacteroidota bacterium
TTACATATGTTTTTGCGTTGGATGGTACGCAACGATAATGCCGGAGTAGATTTAGGTATTTGGAAGAACATCTCTCCCCGACTCCTATCCTGTCCATTAGATGTGCATTCTGGAAATGTAGCACGCGCATTGGGGCTACTAAAGCGCAAACAAAACGACTTGGCAGCTGTGCAAGAATTAGATGCAGCACTTAGAAAATTAGACCCAAATGACCCTGTAAAATATGATTTTGCCCTATTTGGCTTAGGTGTTTTTGAAGGCTTTTAATTTGTGTTGGTGGATTTTCTATCTTTGCACAACTAACGACTTAGCGGTTTAGCGAATGAATATCTTAATAAAAGCTGCAAAAATCTTAGATGCCAACAGCTCGCATCACAACACACAGCAAGATATTTATATTGAAGACGGTATCATAAAAGCGATTGGCACTAATTTAAATTACCCAAAAGCTACTGAAATATCCCGCGATAATTTACATGTTTCTCAGGGTTGGTTTGACAGCAGTGTCTCTTTTGGCGAGCCTGGATTTGAAGAACGTGAAACCATAACAAACGGCCTTGATGTAGCGGCAAGAAGCGGATTTACGCATATTGCCTATAACACCAATACCCTACCAAAACCTGATAGCCGAGCAGATATTGCGTTTTTGTTGGAACAAGCAAGTGGAAATGCGGTAAAGCTTCATCCAAAAGCCTGCGTAACTTCTGCACAAAGCGAAGAAAAACTTGCGCCGCTCCGTGAGCTTCATGCCGCTGGCGCGCTTAGTTTCAGCAATCATAAAACTCCAATTACCAATGCCAACACCTTAAAATTGGCACTACAATACACACACGACTTTGATGCTATTGTTGAGTCATTTCCACATAATAATGACATGGCAAATGGCGGTGTTATGCACGAAGGTGCTGTAAGTACGGCTTTGGGGCTGAACGGAATCCCAACTGTTGTAGAAAGCATGCAACTGCAACGGGATCTTGACGTATTAAAATACACCAAAGGGAAACTTCATATTCCTACGCTTTCAACAGAAGCTTCAACAGCACTAATCAAGGCGGCCAAAAAAGCAAAGCAAGATGTAAGCTGCAGTGTTGCCATTCATAATTTATTTTTCACAGACGAGGCCCTACAAGGCTTTGATGCCAATGCAAAATTAGTACCACCCCTTCGTGAGGAATCCGATCAAAAAGCCTTACAAAAAGCATTGTTAGACGGTGTGATTGATATGGTAACCAGCGATCACCAACCCCTTAATAGCGAACTAAAAAACGTGGAGCTTGATAGCGCACATTTTGGGTCAATAGGATTAGAACACAGTTTTGGTTGTTTGTTATCCATGTTCTCCATTACGGAAACAATAGAACTACTTACTAGAGGTAAAAGCCGATTTGGAATTGCTGAACACACCATTGAAGTGGGCGCAACTGCCGACATAGCCTTGTTTACTCCCCATGGCACGTCTGAAATCTCAAAAGCTTCTATTTTTTCTTCATCAAAAAACAGTCTTTTTATAGGACAAACCTTACCTGGAAAGGTGTTCGGGATTGTTGCTCAAGGAAAATCAAAAGTTTATAACGCCTAATATGTCTTTTGTTTTCTTAGAACGTAAGGCATCACAGCCCAACGCTCCCCTGCTTCTGCTACTCCACGGATACGGAAGCAATGACGCAGACTTATTTTCATTTGCTGAATATATTCCCGCTAATTTTCATGTTGTTTCGTTACGAGCGCCCTTGATTATGGGAGAACATAGTTTTGCTTGGTTTCCGATTCATTTTACAGAGAGTATGGAGCGCTGGACCTCGCCTGAAGAAGTTAACAAAGCGACTGATTACATACATGACTTTTTAGCATATTACTCTGCAAAACACGACTTCAACAATGAAAACGTGTATTTAATGGGGTTTAGTCAAGGGGCAATGTTGAGCTATACCGTTGGATTAGCTGCAAAAAACGTAAGAGGAATCGCTGCACTTAGTGGTTATATAGATCCGCGTGTAGTGGAACGAACCAATACAACTCTTTCATCTATTTATGTATCGCATGGCACAGAAGATATGGTAGTGCCATATGCGTGGGCAGAACAATCTGTTGAAAAACTCAAAGAATATGGATTTACGCCATCGTTTCATGCCTATCCGCAGGGACATGGCATAAATCAAGAAAATTTAATATCTATTGTTCAATGGTTACAGGCACAACTCTAAGCTCTTGTAAAACCTGAATAGAGTCCTTTAACTGTGTGATTGTTTCTGCTTGTTTATCAATTTTGACTTGCGCATAGTTTAGTCGTTTGCCGTAGTCAGAAATCAAATATAAATTGATTAAAGCGGAAAATATTAAGACGTAAAAAAGAATTTTTTGTTTCATGTTATAGCGTAATGGTTAAGTTATCATACGCCAAATGAATTCCTTCTGGTAAAGAAGACTCCACCGCGTCGTGAAAACCAAGTTTATGGCTGATGTGTGTAAAATATGTACGTTTTGCTCCTACACGTTGTGCAAATTCGACAGCAGCATCTAAATGTAAATGTGACGGATGCGGCTCAATGCGTAGCGCATTAACTACCAAAACCTCCAACCCGCTAAGTTTGGCTTCTTCTTCTGGATCAATAGAAAACATATCGGTGATATACCCAAATGTACCAAAACGATAGCCTAAAACTTCCAACCCATAATGCGTAACTTTTATGGGGATTATTGTTTTTGTAGCACACACAAATGGAGTTTCCGCATCAATAACTGTAGATTTTACAGAAGGCGCGCCTGGATATTTATTTTTATCACTAAAAATATAATCAAAACGCTTTTTTAGGTTCTCCATAACTCGAGATAGTCCATAAACTGGAAGTGCACCTTGCCTAAAAACATAAGGTCTGATGTCATCTAAACCAGCAGTATGGTCTGCGTGTTCGTGTGTGAATAATAGTGCATCCATTTTAGGGCAACCACTTCTAAGCATTTGCTGTCTGAAGTCTGGGCCGCAATCAATCACAAAATCTATATCGTCCCATTGTACCCAAACCGAAGAACGCAAACGTTTGTCTTTTGGATTTTGACTTAAACAGACTGGATCGGCGCTGCCAATAATTGGAATTCCCTGTGAAGTCCCTGTACCCAAAAAATAAATTTTTATGCCCACCCTACAAAATTACACGATTGATGCATAGGGTTGAGAATAAGTTTTATAATTTTGAGAAAAACTCACAACATGCCCATAGAATTAGCTGGCGATCATCCGTTTGAAAATACTCCTTCATTAGAAGCAAAAGCCCTGCGTATAAATTTGAATGATAACATCTATGGCACCTTTGCAGAAATTGGCGCAGGACAAGAAGTCGTACGTCACTTTTTTCGTTGTGGTGGCGCGTCTGGAACCATTGCAAAAACCATGAGCGCTTACGACAAAGACTTTAGCGATGCTATTTATGGTCGTGAAGATGACGGAAGGTATGTATCTGAATCCAGACTTAACAAGATGCTGGAATGGGAAATTGGGTTATTAGAAAAACGTATTGATCGTAAAAAAAATAAAGACAAATTATTTTTCACCTATGCCAACACGGTAACTACGATAGATTTTGCAAAGAAGTTTAAGGGTCACGGCTGGATTGGAATCAAGTTTCAAACCAAACCTGACGAACCGTATTCAATGATTACTTCGCATATCCGCTTTAAAGAAAACGACGCAAAATCCCAACAACTAACTTTGGGTGTTATGGGTGTAAATCTGATTTACGGTGCGTTTTATCAAAACGACCGCCCAAAGAAAATGTTGCAATATTTGTTTGATCACATCGACAGAGAATCCATAGAAATCGATACCATAAACTTTACAGGTCCGCTTTTTAAAGACGTAGACAATCGTTTGATGAGTTTGGAGCTTGTTCGATTGGGTATGACAGACGCAGTAATGTTTGGTCCAGATGGGAATAATTTGTTACCTGCGCGTGAATTATACAAGAAAAACATAATTGCACTTCGGGGAAGTTTTAGACCTGTTACCAAAGTTAACGTTGACATGTATCAAAAATCCTTAGAGATATTTGAAAAAGAAGCTAATACTGACCCGAATAAAACATTAGTCATTTTTGAAATAACACTCTCAAATTTAATGTCAACTGGCGTTATTGACGAAGAGGATTTTATGCACAGAGCTCGGTTATTATGCTCGCTTGGACAAACGGTTATGATTTCTAATTTTAAAGAGTATTACCGTCTTGTGGAGTATTTTTCCGAATATACAGAAAAGAAAATACGGCTTACCATGGGAGTTAATAACCTCATTGAGATTTTTAACGAAAAGTATTACCGACACCTGAGCGGCGGTATTTTGGAAGCGTTTGGTAAACTATTCTTTAAAAACTTAAAAGTGTACCTCTACCCTATAATTGATCCTAAAAATGGGGGTATTATTGATAGTAATTCAATTCGGGTACATCCAAGGTTGAAGGAGCTTTATAACTTCTTTAAATACAATGATAAAGTCGTTGATATTTTGGACTACAACACCGATGACATGAAAATCTATTCACGAGATGTTTTAGACCAAATAAAAGCTGGCGAAAGTGGTTGGGAAAACAAACTTCCGCCAGGTGTTTCAAAACTGATTAAAAGCAAAAAGCTTTTCGGGTATAAATCTTCTTAACGATTTATCCTTCTAAAATTTGTGCTGCGTGGTCTTTGGTCTTCACTTTGTTAATTACGCGCACAATAGTTCCCGTTTCGTCAATGACAAATGTTGTGCGAATTATTCCTTCGTATTCTTTGCCTTGAAACTTTTTTGGTCCCCAAACGCCAAAGGCTTTAATAGCAACATGATCTTCGTCGGCTAATAGTGGATATGGAAACCCAAACTTTGTTGCAAAACCAGCTTGCTTCTTTACCGAATCAGCGCTAACACCCAAAAGCGCGTACCCTTGTGCTTGGAGTGCAGCGTAATTGTCACTCAAATTACACGCCTCAGCAGTGCAGCCAGGAGTATTGGCACGTGGATAAAAAAACACGATTAACTTCTTTCCGGCATAATCTGTATGACTTACAGGTTCGCCTAAATGATTTACGCCTGAAAACTCAGGTATTTTATTTCCTTCTTGTAGCATTTTTGTAATTTTAGATGATAAAAATACGAAAATGAACAAAGCCGAAAAGGTTGCATTTGTAATTAATAAACTTGAAGAACTTTATCCAACCATTCCTATTCCATTAGACCACAAAGACCCGTACACATTATTAATCGCTGTTTTGCTATCGGCTCAGAGCACAGACGTTCGCGTAAATAAGATTACACCTTTACTGTTTGCCAAAGCTGACAATCCTACTGATATGGTAAAATTAAGTGTAGCGGAAATTAGAGAAATCATCAAGCCTGTTGGACTTTCGCCCATGAAGTCGAAGGGAATTCACGGGCTATCGGAAATTTTATTGGAAAAACACGGAGGCGAGGTTCCACAAAGTTTTGATGCGTTAGAAGAACTTCCTGCCGTGGGACACAAAACAGCAAGTGTAGTAATGGCACAAGCTTTTGGCGTACCCGCTTTTCCTGTAGATACGCATATTCAACGACTCATGTATCGTTGGGGTTTTTCAAGCGGCAAGAGTGTAACGCAAACAGAACGAGACGCTAAACGTTTATTCCCAAAAGAAAAATGGAACGATTTGCACTTGCAAATCATTTGGTATGGGAGAGAATATTGCCCTGCAAGAGGATGGGATATAAGTAAAGACATAATCACCCAAACTGTTGGCAGAAAGACGGTTTTAAAAAAACACGGATTTAATTTGCAATAAAATCAGCAGTAGTGTTGCCAACTCTAATTGGCTCGTAAGCCGAGGCAAATTGCATAATCAATTGCAGTAATTCTTTATTTGGTGCAGGAGTGTTTTTTGAAAAATGTAGTGTGTAAAGTTTATCCATTAAATAATTTAATGTGATAACGCTTTATGTGTTCGTTTTATTGTGTCATGGTTAAGTTCCGCTCATCGATAAGCTTTCTAAGGTTAATAAGCCCATAGCGCATTCTTCCAAGGGATGTATTTATGCTCACATTTGTACGTTCAGCAATTTCTTTAAAACTCATATCTTGATATAAGCGCATACGCAACACTTCAAGCTGATTTTGTGGAAGTTCAAGCATAAGCGTATTCAAATCGTCTTTAATTTGCGTATGAATTAAAATGTCTTCAATGTTCTTCGAAGGCTCGGAAACACGATAAAAAACATCTTTTTCGGAATCATGTGACTCATGCATTGGCATGCGTTGTTTACGTCTAAAATGGTCTACAATAAGATTATGCGCGATACGCATCACCCAAGACAAAAATCGTCCTTCATCGTTATATGTTCCCTTTTTTAGTGTTTTAATCACCTTGATGAAGGTGTCTTGAAAAACATCATCAGCTAATTCTCTATCCTTAATCTTTGAATAGATAAAGCTGTAAATACGTTGTTTATATCTGGAAAGTAGCGTTTCGAACGCTTCATTATTACCGTCTAAGTACGCTTGTATAAGTATGTTGTCTGGAACCATAGCCATATTACTCGTTTTAGTTGAAACAAAATTTGTTGAGTAAAATGTGTAGCTATAGGCAATAAATATAGCAGCTAATATAAAAACATATTCGATAAAGAACAAATACGCCACTTTGTATGTTTATATGTATTTGAATCAATATCTTTAAAGCTTGGATTTAAAAGCGTTGAAAAAAGAAAAATTTATTGAAATTAAAGGGGCACAGATGCATAATCTCAAAAATGTGGATGTGCAAATTCCTCGAAATAAACTTGTGGTTATTACAGGTTTATCTGGTTCAGGAAAATCCAGTTTGGCATTTGATACGCTTTATGCTGAGGGACAGCGACGCTATGTCGAAAGTTTATCTTCGTATGCACGTCAATTTTTAGGCAGACTAAACAAGCCAAAAGTCGAACAAATTAACGGCATTGCACCGGCAATTGCCATCGAGCAAAAAGTAATAAGTAACAACCCGCGATCTACAGTGGGAACAACAACAGAAATTTATGATTACCTCAAACTGTTGTTTGCGCGTATTGGTAAAACATACTCGCCTATTTCTGGAAAGGAAGTCAAAAAAGATGACACCAAAGACGTTATATCATATCTTAAAAAAATTGATGAAGGCACAAAGCTTTTGGTGTTGGCACCTGTGCATATTTCTAAAAACAGAACCTTACAAGGCACCTTGGATGTGTACAAACAACAAGGGTATGCGCGCCTTTGGTTAAATGACGCTATGGTTCGAATAAACGACGTCAAGCCAACTAAAAAAGATACAATTTCGCTTATTGTTGATCGAATTGTGTTAAAACATGATGAAGATTTTTTTCACCGTGTTGCAGAATCTATCGAAACAGCCTTTCACGAAGGAAGCGGTACGTTACATATTCATGATTTATCAAATAATTCACAACGCGAATTTTCCAACAGATTTGCACTCGACGGCATCACATTTACCCCTCCAAACGAACATATGTTCAGTTTTAACAATCCGCTTGGCGCCTGTACTGACTGTGAAGGCTACGGCGATTTAATTGGTATTGATGAGCAACTTGTTGTACCAAACACAAATTTATCGGTGTTTAGCGGAGCTATTGCACCCTGGAAAGGGGAACGATTACAACGATACAAAAATGATTTTATAGACAGTGCATATTTGTTTGACTTCCCAGTGCACAAACCCTATTTTGAGTTAAGTGACGAGCAGAAAAAATCACTTTGGGAGGGCAATAAATATGTGAAAGGCATTAACCATTTCTTTGCTAAATTAGAAGCTAAAAATTATAAAATTCAAAATCGTGTGTTGCTGTCTCGCTACAGGGGTCGAACCGTTTGTAGTACTTGTAAGGGAAAGCGCCTAAACAGTGCAGCTTCCTATGTTCGAGTGGGCAAACACACGCTTTCTGATTTGGTTGATATGCCCATCGATGAACTTTCCAAAACAATGGTGTCGTTAAAGTTGTCGGATCATCAGCAGCATATCGCACGTCGACTTTTAGTTGAAATTAATGACCGCTTACATTTTTTAAATCAGGTTGGATTGGGTTATTTGACCTTAAACCGCAGAGCAAATACGCTTTCGGGTGGCGAATCGCAGCGTATAAACCTTGCTACGTCATTGGGGAGTAGTTTGGTAGGATCGCTTTACATTTTAGATGAGCCGAGTATTGGACTTCATCCAAAAGACACAGCTAAACTGATCGAGGTACTTCAAAAATTAAGAGATTTGGGAAATACAGTCATTGTTGTGGAGCACGATGATGATATTATGCATGCAGCAGATGAAATTATTGATTTAGGTCCTGACGCAGGTGTTTTTGGTGGCGAAGTAGTAGCGCAAGGAAGTATTGAAAAAATACTAAAAGCAGATACGTGGACGGGGAAATACCTCGCCGGAATAGCTGAAATTCCACTTCCTGAAAAGCGAAAGAAGCCTACTCATGAATTGCGAATTGTAGGGGCTCGAGAGCACAACCTGAAAAATATTACCGTGTCGTTTCCACTGCATATGCTTACAGTTGTAACGGGAGTGTCAGGGAGTGGAAAAAGCACACTTGTTAAAGATATTTTGTTGCCCGCTGTAAAAAAAGAAAAAGATATTTATGGAGACAAATGCGGTGAATTTACTGCAATAGAAGGCGATTTAGACAGCTTTCAAGACATACAATACATCAGTCAAAAACCGATTGGTTTGTCCTCTAGATCTAATCCCGTAACGTATATCAAAGCATATGACGACATCAGGAAACTTTACGCACAGCAAAGTCTTTCCAAACAACGCGGATTTCAATCCAAACATTTTTCGTTTAATGTGGATGGCGGAAGGTGCCCAAATTGCAAAGGGGAAGGAACAGTAAAAATTGAAATGCAGTTTATGGCAGACGTTGATTTGCTTTGCGATGAGTGCAACGGAAAACGCTTTAAAAAAGAAGTTTTAGAAGTCAAGTTTGAAGGTAAATCCATTCATGATTTGCTGATTATGAGTATCGATGAGGCGATTGCCTTTTTTCAGCTTCGTAAACAGACTAAAATTGCAGACAAATTACAGCCTTTACAAGATGTAGGTATGGGATATGTTGCGCTTGGACAATCATCTTCTACGCTTTCGGGTGGAGAAGCACAACGCATAAAGTTGGCAAGCTTTTTACTCAAAGGCTCACAAAAGAATAAAACCTTATTTTTATTTGATGAGCCTACCACCGGACTTCATATGCACGATATCAACAAACTTGTTGGTTCATTTAGAGCCCTTATAGCGCGCGGGCATTCGCTTATTGTGATTGAACACAATGTTGGGCTTATTGAACAGGCAGATTTTATTATTGACTTAGGGCCTGAAGGTGGAACAAAAGGAGGAAATATTTTAGCAACGGGAACTCCCGAAGAAGTCAATAAAAACAAAAAATCAAGTCTTTATAACTACCTGTTTAAGAGAAATTCTTAAATCGATTTTTTAGCATTTGATTTAAGGTTGGTGAAAGTTTTAAGCCAACCACTCCAGTAACATAAACCGCAGTTATTACACTAGATTTTAAAACAATTTCCCAAATTGGACGGACATTAAAATCCACAAAGGAAATACCCCAAAATAATACACCTATAAGCAAGAAAGCATAAAGCGTATGTTTTGTGTAGGGTTGTGATCCAAAATAAGCATACACATACCCCATGCGAATAAATGTAAACGCTACTACAAGAATTAGTGTTGTTCCTGCAGCGCCATTAATTCCATACTTGGGAATAAATATGATATTCCCAATGATTACAAAAACCGCCATACATATGGTTAGCAGCAATGCCGTTTGGTATTTTTTAGAGTTAATCAGAATAGTAGTAGATGCGCCGGAACTCATAGAAACGAGCTTGGCAAATGAAATCATCAGCACCACCCAAATGGCGTTTCCATAGCCTTTATCGTCTAATAATTCAAATAGCGACGCTATACTCCCATTAACAAGTAGAAAAAACCATCCTGCAAGAAGCAAGAGGTTTATGGAGCTGTCTTTATAAAGTTTTGCAAGTTGACTTGTATTTTTTTCATTAATCGCTTTTGCAATCATTGGATTTAAAATTTGAAACAACGCACGTCCAGGGACTTCAATTAGTGTAGCAGTATAAATGGCTACTGCGTAAAAACCTGTTTGACTAATATCTAAATATTGCGAAAGCATTGATTTATCGATATCGATAATCAAACTTCCCGCAGAAGCCGCCAAAACCAAATACAAACTATAACGAAGGAGCTCGTTTAGATTTTTAGGTTTCTGAAAATTAAATTTCGGAAGCTTAATACGGAATGCAATTACAATCATAAGTGCCAAACGCAAATAGTACAAGACCACGAGAAGTCCAAAAAATGTATTTAAATTGATTGCTTCTGCTGCATACAGAAGTAATAATATCAAAATGCTTAGCCGTGGGTAAATTTCCTTGAGCGTATTCCCCAGAACAGATTTAAAGTGAACTCTAGCCCAAGAATAAAATACTTCAAAATAAGCGGTTGCAAAGGCAACAGCAAAAATCACCCATGTATAAGTACCAATAATCGGGTTTTTAACAGATAGCAATGCAGCAACACTGTCGTGAAAAAAAACAGCAACAAAACCCAAAGGCAATGCAATTAGCAAAGGGAGTAACACCACATAAGATAAAAAACCTTGTTGTTCGTTTTCGGCATAACTGCTGTGAAACTTAATGATGGTTTGCGCAACACCAAATCCAATAAGTGGCATTAAAAGATTAGAAACAGACAACAAAAAAACCACCAAACCTTGCTTCTCAGCACCGAAAAAATAAGGATACAAAACCAACGTATTGACAGCACCTATGGCAAAGCCAAGCATGATGCTGACTAAGTTTTTTGTGGATTGTGATGTAAGTGTATTCATTCCTTGTCTTGTAAAAGCGTCAAGAATTCTTGAGCTATTATCTCGCGTTGATATGGTTCAATTGCTTTGCTTTGAAATGGAATTTCAGTTGCTGTAAACCAACGTACCAACGTGGATTTAATACGATTCTTTTCTTTAAACGAAGCGTAAACACCCAATTCATGTGTAGTAAATAAGGATTCCATATCACTTGGCTTAGGACCAATTCCCAAAACAGGGCGATTAGCCGCCATATACTCAAATAGTTTCCCATGAATAATGTTATGTGTGTCTGGCATATCAATTCCCAACAATAATAAGGATTTTGCGTTTGGCAAGCGTTTATCTAACTCCCCTTTTGATTGATACCCCAAGAATTGCACCCACTTTTCTATGCCTAAATCTTCTATTTCTTCTTTAATATTTTCAGCTACGTTACCATAAATTTCAAGTGAAAATTGATTCGCAAAGTCGCTTTTTTCTTTAGTAAGTTCTGAAATGGATTCCCAAAGCAACTTTGGATTTTGTTGTGCTTTTAAACTTCCAGCATATACCATCGCCGTTTTTTGACTCGAAGCATTTGCGCTTAATTTTTCATAGCCGTTTGTAAATACTGAAACCGCTTTGGCGTGTTTTTCAAATTCCTTTGCTAAAGACGGTGCGGTTACCACTACCCTATTTGCAGTTTCCAAAACGCGCATTTGCAACTTCTCGTGATTGCATTTTGCGCCTTTTGCCATGGGCAAACTTTTGTTTTGGAAAAAACCAACCCAGGGATCTCTAAAATCTGCAATCCAATGTATGTCGCACTCTTTTTTCATTCTTAATCCAACAAGATGCATTGAATGTGGCGGTCCAGATGTGATTAGCACATCAAAGGGTGTTTTTGTGTGGATTTTTAAGACGGATTTGGAAGCTGCTTTTGCCCAAAACACACGTGCATCTGGAATAAAGAAATTAGCACGAACAAAGCGCATTAACTTACTTTTTGCACTTTTTTCTTGTCCAACATTTTCACCAATAGCTTTTTTACTTTTTTGTAATGGTTCCCATCCATCTACATAAACTACATCAATATTTTTGTCAATTTTAGCAGCCAACAGCTTGTCTGTCGCTGCAATACGGGGGTTAGCGGGTGTAAACACCGTTATTTTCAAGCCATTTTTGGCAAAGTGATTTGCAAAAAATAACCAGCGTTGCACTCCCGAGCCACCCGAAGGCGGCCAATAATAAACGACTAACGCAATATGTTTAGGTTTATCCAATGGCGTTGGGTTTACGTAGCATCAAACCGATTACGAGTAAAAAAAGCAACCAACCTGATGCCATGAAAAGTGTTCCGCGTTGGACGACTTTAGGCTCAAACTTAAAAACAAGTTCATGAGAGCCAGGCGGAACAACTACCCCACGAAGGAGGTAATTTACTTTATAATGTTCAACAGGCGTATTGTTTAAATAAGCTTGCCAACCATTTGAATAATACATTTCAGAAAATACTGCCAAGCGTTCATTTGCTGTAACGACCTTGTATGTTAATACATTATTTCGATGTGCTGTAAGTGTTATATCATCTGACGGAGTGGAACTAAATAAAGTGGTTTGCAACTCCTGTGATACTGCTTGTGTCTTAGGGTTAATTTCACCCAGTTGCGTCATTTCTTCATTTGCTGAATCCACCGAGATAAGTTCGTCAACCAACCAAGCAGTACCCAATGCTGTTTTGCGTAGTGCATATCCGTTTTCGAGAGCATTATCCAACACATATTTTACATTTAACATATCTAAAACCGTACTGTCTTCTTGCTGCAAATAGAAATCGTAAACTTCTTGCAATGCGGCAGGCTTAGCACCGTGATAGCCGCCAATTGTACGATGAAAATAAGCTGTTCGAGCGTTTGAAACACCTAATTGAGGTTCAAAAACACGATAGCGCGAGTTGTCTTTTAAAATTTCTTTATCCTGAGGCGTAGCAACAAATGCTTTTTTAAGCTGGAATGATGGTACAAATTGAGCTTCATCAAAATAGCTGCGGTTTTGAGTCCATAAATCGGAAAGTGTTATCACAATTAATAGTGATATAAATAGTGTAGACGTTGTTTTTTTACGCCAATACAAGAGGATACTGCCAATTGTCAAAATAACAAACATTATAGCTTGAATAACATCCTCCCAAAGAAGAGCTGCGCGTGCTTCCTTTAACGGATTCATGACTTCGGGATACTGTGCAAACGGCTCATATGACGATGTAAAGGAAAAGAACCCCTTTGCACCTGCTACCAAGAACAAAATTAAGGCTATAAATACAGAAAACACATAAAAGCATTTAAGTAATTTTTTTCGCGTAATGACATTATCTTTTACCAAGAACTGAACGCCTAACATTGCGGCAAATGGCACACAAAACATAATCATAACTTGTGCTGAGCTAACGGCTCTAAACTTATCATATAAAGGTAAGTAGTCTATACAAAATTGAGTGAATTCAGGCAGATGTTTTCCCCAAGAAAACAGCAATGAAACACCTATTATTGAGAGAATTAAAAATCTGGTTTTAAGATTTGTTGTAACCAACCCAAGTAAGGCAAAAAACAAGACTACTATGCCTAAGTAAACAGGCGCAGCAACTATAGGTTGATCGCCCCAATACGGGCGTGCGTACCTGAAAATGGTGTTTGCGGTTTCAGCATCTAAGGTGCGAAGAAACTTTACAAAACCACTATCCATAGGGAAACTTGCACTTGAGCTACCGCCCACCACATTTGGTGCAAAAAATGTTAATGTCTCAAAGATCCCGTAGCTGTATTCCGTGATATAATCAAAAGACAATCCAGCAGTTGCTTCTTTTGGCGATCCGTCGGGGTTTATTGTGAGTTCAGATGCACTTCGCGTACTAAACTTGGTGTACTCCAGTGTTGCTAAAAGACCTTGCGCGTTGAGAAGAAGCGCCATTAATCCAGCTGCAAACAATTTTACTAAAGGTTTAAGCAGTACTTTAAATCCTTCCTTACGCCACGACCAAAAAATCCAAAACAATACCGAAATTGCGGCCATGATGAGCGTGTAATACGTCATTTGAAGGTGATTGGCATGTAATTGTAATGCCAAACCAAGTGCAAACCATACAACTCCATATTTCTTCTTATCAATTAGAACTTGAAACAAGCCTAAAAATAGTAACGGCGCATATGCCAATGCCATGGCTTTGGTATTGTGACCAACCATCAAAATAATGATTAAATAGGATGAAAAACCATATGCCAACGATCCAAAAATAGAGATTGGAATAGAAAATCGCCTACTTTGTGCAAAGAGATAAAAAAAGAATAAATACAAAAAAAGCATATCAGCAGGTCGCGGTAAAAATCGCAGTGCGTTATCGATGTAGCGCAACACATCAAAAGGATATCGCGGAGTAACTTGATATGTAGGCATCCCCACAAAAGCATTGTCAATCCAATACGGCTCTTCGTTGAATGTTGCGCGATGTTCAACTACTTGGCGTTGCATCCCCTTAAATTGAACAATATCAGATTGAACAAGTGCTTTTCCTGAGAGAACTGGATAGAAGTATAACAACGAAATGGCTGCAAATAAGAGCATCACAAGAACGTGAGGCAGCAAAAAACGGAGCTTAAGAAGTTGCATCATCTTTCAAAAATACAACTCTATCCGTAACCAACAGAATTTATAATTCATGTATCTTTGAATATGCACAAGTTTTTCACACATTTTAGGATTGCTTTATTCAGCATTTTTGTGTTGAGTATTTCCAGTGCGCAATACACGGAAGTGATAAATAGCAATAGGCCTAGCCAATCGATGGGGGCGTTTAGTCTTGGTACTAACGTATATCAATTGGAACAAGGAATTTCGTTTAGACACGGTACTTTTAATTCGTTCAATAATGCGTCATATTCGGGATTTGGAACACGATTACAACTTCGCGCTGGTATTTTGAAAGAACAACTCGAAGTGCTGGGAGCTGTAGATTATCAATTTGATGAACTTAAGTATCAGCTAGCTGGTAGCAACATCACAAATAAGCGTAAAGGAGTTCGCGATTTATCAGTAGGTGCGAAATACCTCGTTTATGATCCATTTCGAAATACCGAAAAGTATAAACCTAATTTGTATAGCTATCACGCAAATAATCGAATTCGGTGGCGCGATTTGATTCCTGCGGTTTCCGTTTATGCCGGAGCACAATTTTCAACAGGCGGTACATATCCGTATCAAGAAGCATTTTACACACTAGTTAATCAGAATTATCAACCCATAACAGAGCCTGCTGTTTCTGTAACAGGATTATTGATTTTACAACAACATTTAAAACCTGGTCTTGTCTTGGTGCACAATGTTGGTATGCGCTACATTACTGCCGATATCCAACAAAAAAAACTGATTGGGACACTGACGTATAGTACGCGTGAAAAGTGGTCTATTTTTGGGGAGTATCAAATTGATGATAGCCCACTTTATCGCGATGTGACACTTGGCACAGGAATAGCGTACCTCTTGACCAACGACCTTCAATTGGATCTTGCCGTTCAACATAGTATAAAAACAACTCCTAAACTTTTGACGGCTGGGATTGGCGTTTCATTTAGAATTGACAACCACAGCATTTTTGCTGAACCACCACAAGACCTAGAAGAAATTAAGCAAAGTCGTAAGGATCGAAAAAACTTGTTTAAAAAAGGGAAGTTGCTGAAAAAAACGGAAAAACGCAACATGAAGGGATTACGTAAATTAGACAAAAAACAAAAGCGCATTGAGCGCAAGTTAAATAAGATGTGATGATTGAGGTTGTTGAAGTTAAAAACAGACGGCAATACCGAGAGTTTTTTAGGTTTCCTTTTGCACTTTACCGCAATTGCCCACAATGGGTTCCCCCAATAACCAAAGAAGAAGAAGATATTTTTGATCCCAAAAAAAATAAGGTGTTTAATCATGCTATGGCACGGCTGTTCTTGGCAACCAAAGACGGTAAAACCGTGGGACGTATTGCCGCGATGATTAATTGGGTTGAGGTAGAAGAATTAAAAAAGACCAAAGTGCGGTTTGGGTGGTATGACACCATAGATGACATTGAAGTAAGCAAAAAACTTATTGAGGCAGTTGAAGGCATTGCCATCGCTGAGGGCATGACTTATATTGAGGGTCCGATGGGATTTTCTAATATGGATAAAGCTGGACTTTTGGTACAAGGATATGAATATATGAATACCATGATTACGTGGTATCATTATCCCTATCAAAAAGAACATTTAGAGCAATTAGGACTTGTTAAGCAAAGTGAATGGATTGAGTTTAAAATTAATATTTACGATGCCAAAGATGCCCCTGAAAAAGTAAAAAAATTTGCGCAAGTAATTAAAGAACGCTACAAGCTTAAAAGTTTAGATTTTAAATCGACAGCTGATGTAGAACCACGCGTAGATGAAATGTTTGATTTACTCAATCAAACCTATAATAAATTGCAATCTTTTGTGCCTATTCAGCAGCATCAAATTGAGCACTACAAAGCGAAATACCTTCCATATGTGCATCCTGATTTTATCAAATGTATTGTGGACGAAAATGATGAAATGATAGGGTTTACCATTACCATGCCTTCGTTTACGGCAGCACTAAAGAAAATCAACGGAAAAATGTTCCCTTTTGGATTGTATCATTTGTGGCGCGCCCAGCGGAAAAACAATCGGGCGGCGTTTTACCTAATCGGCATCAAAGAAAGCTATCAAAACAAAGGCGTAACAGCCATTATTTTTCAAGAGATTCAAGACATGTTTAACCGCCGTGGGATAACTGCCGTGGAAACCAATCCCGAATTGGAAGAAAACAAAGCCATTCAGGCCCTTTGGAAAAATTATGAGCACGAATTGCATAAACGTCGTCGCACCTATCGTAAAGAAGTACACTTTTGAATATCAACGAAACCATTGTAGCCTTATCTACCGTTCCTGGTGCTGCTGCTATTGCAGTAGTTCGCCTCAGTGGCGAGAATGCAATTGCTATTGCCGATACATGCTTTCGCTCAAGGTTTAATAAAAAACTTACAGCACAACGTACGCACAGTGTACTCCTTGGCGATTTCTATCAACACAACACGCTATTGGACGAAGTCTTGCTTACGGTATTTAAAAACCCAAACTCTTACACGGGTGAAGATATAGTAGAAATTTCATGTCATGGCTCGGTCTATGTGCAAAAACAAGTGTTGCAAACGCTACAAGATTTGGGTGCACGATTGGCAGAACCGGGGGAGTTTACACTACGTGCGTTTTTGAATAAAAAAATGGATTTGGCACAAGCAGAAGCAGTGGCAGATCTTATCGCTTCTGAAAGTGAAGCGGCACATCATATTGCGGTGCAACATCTAAGAGGTGGCATTAGCAGCAGTTTAGGGGAATTACGTGAACGCTTACTTTCTTTTGCTTCCCTCATTGAGTTAGAACTCGATTTTAGCGAAGAAGATGTGGCGTTTGCCGATAGAAAACAACTCAACGAACTGATCATTGCCATTAGAGAAACCCTCAAAAATCTATTGGACTCTTTTGCTACGGGGAATGCAGTAAAAAACGGAATTCCTGTTGCTTTGGTGGGAAAACCCAACGCAGGGAAATCATCGTTGCTAAACGCCTTGCTGGACGAAGAAAAAGCCTTGGTTTCAGATATTGAAGGTACTACCAGAGATAGCATTGAAGACACCTTGACTATTGGCGGAATTCAGTACAGGTTTATAGATACGGCTGGACTGCGCAAAACGGAAGATACGGTAGAAGCCATGGGCGTAAAACGGACGCAAGAAAAAATGAATAGCGCGTCCATAATTTTACATGTTGTTGATCCGCAAACCCAAACCGCAACCGAAACAGTAGACGCACTAAAAAGCATGCATAGCGAAGACACCACCCTACTGCTTGTTATCAATAAAAAAGATTTGTTGTCTCAAGAAAAAATCGAAAAATACACCAAAGCCTTAACAGCCTTATCGGTAGAAAAACTTGTGTTTGCGACCATGTATATCAGTACAAAAAGCAAAGCGGATATTGAAGCTTTAAAAACCCACTTTAGCGGACAATTGCAATGGAACACCGGAACTGCGCTTATTAGCAATCAGCGGCATTGGGCAGCCTTGCAAGCTGCCATGAAAAGTATAAGCGAAGTAGCGCAAGGCATTGAAGAAAACCGCAGTAGCGATTTGCTGGCCATTGACATTCGGCAAACACTACATGAACTTGGAACCATTACGGGTGAAGTTACTACTGATGATATTTTAGGGAATATTTTTGCTAATTTCTGTATTGGTAAGTAGTTAAACACTGTTTCCTTACCTTATTCTATCCCGCTTTGTTTTGTTTTGCTAATGTTCAGTTAACATTAGATTTTTATATTTATTGAAATTTTAATAAATGAAAACTTTACTCTCACTATCTGCTCTTTTAATTACACTAACGCTAACTGCTCAATCTAATACTGCTACTTGGTATCTTAATGATACAAGTGTTAATGGCATTCAATCAGACACCAATACAGCAAGTGGATATCGTTCTACAGCTATGGGTGCTGGAACAACAGCAAGTGGAGAGTATTCTACAGCTATGGGTCATCAAACTGAAGCAAGTGGGGTTTATTCTACAGCAATGGGGTACTACACAACAGCAAGTGGGGTTTATTCTACAGCTATGGGGTACTACACAACAGCAAGTGGATGGTATTCTACAGCTATGGGACGAGAAACAACAGCAAGTGGAGATTATTCTACAGCTATGGGTGGTTTGACAACAGCAAGTGGATATTATTCAACTGCTATGGGTGGTTTGACAAAAGCAAGTGACAGGTCATCATTAGTGATTGGTGAATACAACTTATTAGGCTCAACAGTTACTAATAGTGCTACACAGTTTAGTACAGAA
>CATIMP010000137.1 GCA_949528465.1 Bacteroidota bacterium
AGTGATGCGCTTTTGGATCACTTTATAGCCTTTGACCCATCCAGTAAGGTTGCCTGCGAAACATTAGTTACAACAGGGCAAGCAATAGTTGCTGGCGAGGTTAAAAGCAACACCTACCTCGACTTACAAACCATTACACGAAACACCATTAACCGCATTGGTTACACGGAAGATGCCTATCAATTTTCTGGCGATTCTTGTGGTGTTATTTCGCTTATTCACGAACAGTCTGCCGACATCAATCAGGGCGTAGAACGGGAAGAGGACAAACAACAAGGCGCAGGCGATCAGGGAATTATGTTTGGTTATGCAAACAATGAAACCGAAAATCACATGCCTTTGGCACTTGATATTGCACATAAGATTATGCGTGTGCTTTCTGATTTTAGAAGAGAAAAAACACAAATTCCGTACCTAAGACCAGACGCCAAATCACAAGTTACGTTGGAGTATGGCGATGACAACAAACCGCTGCGTGTAGATACCATTGTGATTTCTACCCAACACGATGCATTCGATGCAGACGAGCTTATGTTAGCAAAAATTAGAAAGGACTTAGTCGAATTGGTAATTCCTGAAGTTGTGTCAAGCTATTCCAAAGAAATTCAAGATTTGTTTGGAAGTGATATTGCGTATCATATCAACCCAACGGGGAAGTTTGTTATTGGAGGTCCGCATGGAGACACGGGCTTAACAGGGCGTAAAATTATTGTAGACACCTATGGCGGCAAAGGGGCTCACGGTGGTGGCGCATTTAGCGGTAAAGATCCATCTAAAGTAGATAGAAGTGCTGCTTATGCAGCACGCCATATTGCCAAAAACTTAGTAGCTGCCGGAATATGCGATGAAGTTCTTGTCCAGTTGAGCTATGCTATTGGAGTGGCCGCGCCAACGTCAATTTTCATAAACACCTATGGCACAGCAAAATCGAATCTTAACGATTCGGAAATTGCTGAAAAAATTGCCACGCTTGTTGACTTAACACCATATGGTATTGAGCAACGTCTAAAACTTAGAAACCCAATTTATTTTGAAACTGCAGCCTACGGCCACATGGGAAGAACACCCAAAATCGTAAAAAAGACTTTCGAGTCACCCTATAACGGTCGCATAGACTGTGAGGTGGAATTATTCACATGGGAAAAACTCGATTTAGTACAAACATTTAAAAATCAATTTTAATTATACAATTATGAGTCAATCTAAATTTGCTACAAAAGCCCTGCACGAAGGGCACGATGTAACTAAAACACAGGGAACGCGTGCGGTACCATTGTATCAATCTACTTCTTTTGTTTTTAATAACGCCGACCACGCTGCTAACCTTTTTGCACTTGCAGAGCCTGGCTACATTTACACAAGATTAAACAACCCAACAAATGATGTGCTTGAACAACGCATGGCTAGTCTTGAGGGCGGTATTGCCGCTGTGGCTACATGTTCTGGAACAGCTGCGGCTTCTACGGGTATTCTAACATTTCTGAAAGCCGGAGATCACATTGTTTCTTCAAATAGTTTATATGGTGGATCGTATAATATGCTAAAGTCAATGCTTCCACGCTTTGGTATTACAACCACTTTTGTAGACCCTAACGATGTGTCTAATTTTGATGCTGCCGTACAAGAGAATACACGTTTGATTTTTGCGGAGTCGCTTGGAAATCCAAAATTAGATGTTCTTGATTTAAAAGCTATTTCAGCAGTAGCTAAAAAGCACAAAATTCCATTTATGGTAGACAATACGGTAGCTACTCCTGCGCTTTTAAAACCAATTGAGCACGGAGCGAACATCGTTATTCACTCACTTACAAAGTACATTAACGGAAACGGAACTTCTATGGGAGGTGTAATTATTGATGCCGGTACTTTTGATTGGTCTAGTGGTAAATTCCCAGAATTTACGTCGCCTTCGCCATCATATCATGGTCTAAACTATCACGAAGCTTTAGGGCCAGCAGCTTACATTGCACGTATTCGTGTTGAAGGATTACGTGACCTTGGAGCCGCAATTAGTCCATTTAACGCTTTTCAGATTATTCAAGGAATAGAAACGCTTGAAGTGAGAATGCAAAAGCACAGCCAAAACGCACTTGAATTAGCGGAATGGCTTAGCGAAAACGAGTCCGTAGAATGGGTGAATTACCCTGGTTTACCATCTAGTAAATACAAAGCTTTGGCAGATGAATATCTTCCAAATGGTAAAAGTGGCGTTGTTACTTTTGGTGCTAAAGGAGGCTTTGAAGCTGCAAAGAAAATTGCCGATAACACGAAAATATTTTCATTGCTTGCTAACTTCGGAGATTCCAAATCATTGATTATCCACAACGCAAGTACCACGCACCAACAGCTTACACCCGAGCAACAAGAAGATACGGGTGTTACTAACGATCTTATTCGTTTGTCTGTTGGGTTGGAAAATATCGAAGACTTAAAAGCAGACTTGCAGGCGGCGTTTGATACGTTGTAATTTTTAAAAAGAATAAAGGCAATATGTCATCACTTCAAAAACATACCATATCTTCTTTTCGGTTGCAAAGCGGCAAGGTTATTCCTTTGACGTTGACCTATCAAGTATTTGGGAAACCCCTTGATAGCGCACCCGTTGTGTTGGTAAATCACTCGTTAACAGGCAACTCTGTTGTATCGGGTGAAGAAGGTTGGTGGAACGATATTATCGGACCAAAAAAGTTGATAGACACTGAAGTGTATAGTATTATTGCCTTTAATTTTCCTGGAAATGGCTTTGACGATAATTTCCTAATTGATTATAAAGATTGGGTTTTACGCGATATTTCTGAAGCATTTAAAATTGCTTTAGATGATCTCGGCGTAGCCGAATTGTATGCAGCCATTGGGGGTTCTATTGGAGGTGCATTGGCTTGGGAAATGGCAGTTTCTTATCCAGAGTTTATTCAAAACGTAGTTCCAATTGCGTGTCATTGGGAAGCCTCTGACTGGATTTTGGCGAATGTACTGTTGCAAGACCGATTATTGCATAACTCTGATAATCCTCTTGAGGATGCGCGTATTCACGCGATGTTGTGCTACCGAACACCGCAGTCGTTTAAGTCTAGATTTGGGCGCACGATAAATCCTGACTTTGACAAATACAATGTAGAAACTTGGTTGTTGCATCATGGCGATAAATTGGCAGGTCGATTTGATGTGCGTGCTTATATGGCTATGAACCACTTGCTTGGGACTGTTGATATTTGTCAAGACCGTCCGTCTTTTGAGCAATTGGTAGCTCAAGTAACAGGAAATATTTATTTGGTTTCCATTGATACCGACTTGTTTTTCACACACGAAGACAACCGCGAAACCTACCGAAGATTGATGAATGCAAAACCAAATGTGTTTTTTAAAACCATTACGTCTATTCATGGACATGATGCGTTTCTTATCGAACACGACCAACTCAACGCATTGCTCAGTGATGTGTTTAAACCTACAAGAAAATGAATGTAAAACTAACGCATAAAGCAGGTTATCATGCCACTATCGAAAACGATAGAGGGCATCAAGTAGCTATTGATAATAAATCTGTAGACAACCCACAAGGTGCAAGCCCCATGGAGCTTTTGCTTATGGGCGTGGCTGGCTGTTCAAGTATTGACATTATTTCGATTTTGAACAAGCAAAAAGTGGCGTTTGACTCGCTTGAAATCGATGTTGATGGGGAACGAGATGATAAACCTGCACCTTCACTATTTACTAAAATCCATGCTACAGTTCGCGTTTCTGGAAGTGTAAAAGCTGAAAAAATTTACAGAGCAGCCCACTTGTCTTTCACAAAGTATTGTTCAGTATCTTTAACCTTAGCGGCAACAGCCAAAATTAGTTTTTCAGTAATCGTTAATGATATCCCTTATGTCAAAGCATAAAAAATTTGAAACGGATGCAATCCGTACACAACTAGAACGTTCGCAGCACAGCGAACACAGCGTACCATTATTTCTGACTTCGAGCTTCGTTTTTGAAGATGCCGAAGACATGCGTGCGTCTTTTGCTGAAGAAAAAGAAGGTAACGTATACAGTAGATTTACAAATCCGAACACCAGTGAATTTGTTGAGAAAATTTGCAAGATGGAAGGCGCTGAAGATGGCTATGCTTTTGCTACAGGTATGGCTGCCGTGTTTGGTACTTTTGCTGCTCTTTTGAATAGCGGTGACCACATTCTTTCTGCACGTGCCGTTTTTGGTTCAACACACGGTTTGTTTACGAAGTTTTTACCCAAATGGAATATTGAAACCACCTATTTTGATGTGGAAGATTTAGACCGTTTTGAGGAACTTATTACACCTAACACCAAATTGATTTACGCCGAATCGCCAACCAACCCAGGGTTACAAGTATTGGATTTGGAGCGTCTAGGTAAATTGGCAAAAAAGCATAATCTGGTTCTAATTATTGATAACTGTTTTGCAACGCCTTACCTTCAAAAGCCTATCGAATTTGGAGCTGATTTGGTTATTCATTCGGCTACCAAACTTATCGATGGTCAGGGCAGAGTTCTTGGCGGCGTAACAGTAGGGAGTTCTGATTTAATCCGTGAAATTTATTTGTTTGCTCGCAATACAGGTCCTTCCATGTCACCATTTAACGCATGGACATTATCAAAGAGTTTAGAAACCTTAGCAGTGCGCGTAGACAAGCATTGCGATAATGCCGAAAAAGTAACTGATTTTTTACTTGAGCACGAGGCAGTAGAGGAGGTGCGCTATCCTTTTCTTCCCAGTCATCCGCAATATGAGATTGCTAAAAAGCAGATGACAAGAGGTGGGAACGTAATCGCATTTCAGGTTAAAAATGGACTTTCTGGCGGAAAACAATTTATTGATGCAGTGCAATTATGCTCGCGCTCTTCAAACTTGGGCGATACACGCACTATAGTGACGCAACCTGCGCTTTCTACGCATAGCAAATTGAGCGAAGAAGACCGTTTGGCAGTAGATATCACAGACGGGTTGATTCGTATTTCAGTTGGATTAGAACACCCTGAAGATATCATTCAGGATGTAAAACAAGCCCTTGATTCACTATTGTGAAAACACTAAAAGACCTTTTGTCGGAACGTATTTTGGTGCTCGATGGTGCCATGGGTACGATGCTTCAAGCGTATAAATTTGAGGAAGTAGATTTTCGTGGAAAGCGGTTTGCAAATCACACGATTCCACTTGCTGGAAACAACGATTTATTATCCATTACGCAGCCTGAAGCTATTTATGAAATACATTCAAAATACTTGGAAGCAGGCGCAGATATCATCGAAACAAACACCTTTTCTGGAACAAGTATTGCCATGGCAGATTACGCTTTGGAAGATTTTGTTACCGAACTCAATGTAGCTTCTGCTAAAATTGCACGTCAAGCCGCCGATGACTACACCGCTAAAAATCCAAACAAGCCACGTTTCGTGGCAGGCTCTATTGGACCAACAAATAAAACAGCAAGTATGTCGCCAGATGTTAACGATCCGGGGTATCGCGCTGTTTTGTTTAACGAGTTAAAGGATGCGTATAGCGAACAAGCTTTGGCACTTATTGAAGGTGGAGTAGATATTTTGATGGTAGAAACCGTTTTTGATACGCTTAATGC
>CATIMP010000138.1 GCA_949528465.1 Bacteroidota bacterium
ACTCTGCAGTTGCAGCCATAATGAATTCGCTTACGCCAATATTTACATTGTTAGTAGGGGTTGCTTTTTTTGCTACAAAAATCTTAACAAGACAATATGCAGGCGTTTTATTGGGTTTTGTAGGTTCTGTTGGTTTAATTTGGGGCGGATCCCAAATAACGGAAAATCAGCCTACTGGATACGTGCTACTTATCATAAGTGCATCCATGTGCTATGCGATAAACATTTACTTTCTCAAACATAAACTCACCAATGTTTCGCCCATGGCAATGACTTTGGGAAACTTTATTGCTATTCTGCCACCCGCCCTAATACTTTTGGTGCTTTCTGATTTTTTCTCCATACAAATAATGCAGTCTGAGGAAGTAATTACAAGCTTGGGCTTTATTGCCTTACTTGCTTTTTTTGGCACCGCTATTGCAAAAGTTATGTTTAATCGATTTGTAAAAATGGCTTCTGCTGTTTTTGTATCTTCAGTAACCTACACACTACCTATTGTTGCATTATTTTGGGGGACATTAGACGGCGAACGGATAAGTAATTTTCAGCTATTAGCAACAGCTATTATTTTAATTGGAGTCTCTTTGGCGCACCGGCCAAAGAAACCCAACTAAATTAGTCTTCAGGATTAATTTCTACCTTATCTAAAAGCAATGAAACGTCCTGCCCTCCAAGATTAAAACTCTTTTTTCGGGGAAGCATTATACCAGAATGTTCTACATAATCTGAGTAATTTGTAGTGTTGGTTTGCATTTGGCCGTTAAAATTAACCGTGGAAGATTCTCTTGTTTTTAGTCCAGAATCCACATCGTAATAATAGGAATAGTTAACGCCAACACCAGGTACTTTTATGTTGTAAGTATCCGATCCATTAATATTTTCAATTCCTTCAAGTATAATTTCAGCGCTGTTCAATAGTGCTATTTCTGGAAGTATACCTAAGGTTTTTTTCATGTCGGCATGAATATTTTTTGGTAAATCCATTTGATTTGGACCTTGCTTCATATAAGCCGATGCTTCAGTAAGAACACTTGTCATCATGGCATTTCCACCAACAGAAACAACCTGCTTTTGGTCTTTTACTGAATAGGTTTCCTCAACTACAATATCCATCTGCATAAATTTTCCTTTGTAGACAAGTTTGAGTGATTTCAAATTAGACACATTCTTTACCCCTGTTTTTTCGATGTATGTTTCCAAAACGCCTTTTGCCGTAATGCCTCTTGCAACAGCAGCTTTCTTTGGTCGCTCGATAGGCTTGCCGTATTTGTCAAAGTAGTTAACAGGAAGATTTACTCCGTTAAATTGCACTTTTTCGAGGTTATCTAATACGTCAACTCCTTTTCCGGTTACCACAACTCTAGCTCGATCAACGTTAAAGTATTTTTGCGCAACTCGTCTTACATCCTCTGCACGAACCGCATTAATTCTATCCAAGTAATTTTTATAAAAATTATCATCCAAATTTTCGGTAGCAATTTCCAATGCAAACTTTGCAATGGTTGCAGGATTTTCGAGTGAGCGAACAAAACTTCCAACATATTTGGCTTTTGCTTTTTTCAATTCACTTTCCGTGACTAAGTCGGTACGAATGCGTTTAATTTCACGTAACAGTTCAACAACAGCGCTATCAGTAACTTCGTTACGCACGCTGGCTTTTGCACGAAAACGTGTAGCTGTACGCTTATTGTTGCCAATATTTGAGTAAGACCCGTAGGTGTAGCCTTTGTCCTCACGCAAATTTAAAAACAGACGCGCTTCGCCGCCACCACCAAGGATAGAATTTGCCATAAGAACCGGAAAATAATCTGGGTCTTTCTTTGTCAAATACGTAGTGCTTTGTACCACAACTTCTGACTGTACTGCATTGGGCATATTTACAAAATCAATCTGCGTGCTGGCAGGGTTTTTAACTTCTGGCAGTGGACTCGACGCAACAGGATTTGCTTTCCATTTCCTAAAGTATTTTTTCACGAGTGGCTTAACCGTTTTTAGGTCAATATCACCAACAATTACCAAATACGCATTATTGGGTCTAAACCGAAACGCATAAAACCGTTTCGTATCTTCAAGCGTAACATTGTTTACCGTTTCTGGAATAACATATTCTCCATACGGATGATTTTCACCATAAGCCAGCAACCTTTCTACACGTCTTGCCGCAGTAGACACATCTTTTTCTGATGATTTTAATTCATCTAATAATAGATCGCGTTCTTTTGTAAATTCTTCTTTAGTAAAATTTGGGCGAATAGCTGCGTCTGCCATCATTTCCAAGGCGCGGGGGAAATAGCGTGTTAGCGACTGGGCAAACGCCCCAGAAGTACTGATACTTATACTGGCACCCATAAAGTCTACTTCATCGTAGAAATCATCTTTTTTGATCGTTAGAGAGCCTTTTCCAAGCAAGCTGCTCGTAAGTTGGCTTTGCCCGGCTTTTAATCCCTCTAAAATGGGAGGATTATCTAAGCTTAAACTTGCACTTACTTGCGGAAGTTTTCGGTTTTCAACTACCATCACGGTAAGGCCATTTTTAAGCTTAAATTGTTGGGGTTCGTTAATCTGAATTGAAGGGGCAGGACCTGGAGCTGGTTGTTCGCTGCGGTCAATTTGAGCAACTGCCGAAAATGTTAATACGGATAAAAATAGCGTGAGTAATTTTTTCATGATTAGGGTATTAGTTGTTTTCAGATTCAGGTAGATACTCAAGTACCAATCGTTGATTAGTGTTGAGGTATTTATTGGCTACATTCCGAATTTCTTCCCGCGTTATGGAACGATAAATATCAATTTCGTTATTTATCAAATTCGTATCGCCATATAACATATAATAACGTGCTAACGAATTTGCGATACCTTCTATGGAAGCATTAGAAC
The DNA here is from genome assembly GCA_949528465.1 of Bacteroidota bacterium. Classification (GTDB taxonomy): domain Bacteria; phylum Bacteroidota; class Bacteroidia; order Flavobacteriales; family Flavobacteriaceae; genus UBA7446. The sequence goes on from CATIMP010000138.1 coordinate 2,878, forward strand.
TTACAAATCCGTTTTCAAATTTGTTTAGTAGTTTTTGATAATCTCGTTCCGAGATTAATTCTTCCTGAAGTTTTGCTATTTCTTCATCGATTTCCAATACCAAATCGGTGAGTTGAAATTCTCCTTGTGGCAGTCCATATACTACATACATGCTGTAATCTTCTTGCGAAATATTGAATGCCCCTGTTTGTAATGCCATTTTCTTTTCATCAACAAGTTTTTTGTACAATTTAGAGCTAGGCCCGTCACTCAAATAGGTAGAAATCATATCTAAAATTCTTGAATCTCTGTCTTTAAACGAAGGGGTTCTATACGCAGCTATCACTGCTGGAATTTGAATGTTAGTATCGTGAGCTTTCGCTGAAAGCGTTTCTGTTATGGGATCTTCAGTAACTTTTTTTCTAACAATATCAGCTCCTCTTGGTATGCTTCCAAAATAGTCATCAACCATTTTTTTTGTAGTGTTGAGATCAATATCACCTGCAACAACGAGCACGGCATTGTTTGGCACGTAAAACTTTTTGTTGAATGCCAAAAATTCGTCAAGTGTGGCGGCATCTAAGTGTTCCATTTCACCAATGGTAGTCCAGCGGTAGGGATGCTTTACAAATAGATGCTTTTTTACGTTTTCCAAAAATTTGCCATAAGGCTGATTGTCTACACGCAGCCGCTTTTCTTCTTTTACAACTTCATTTTGTGTGTCCACGCCATCTTGTTCAATGATGGGGTGGAGCATGCGTTCAGACTCCATCCACAAGCCAAGTTCCAAATTATTGGAAGGAAAAACTTCGTAATAATAGGTCCTGTCATCAGTGGTATTGGCATTGTTTGTACCGCCATTTTCGGTTACTATAGAAAACCATGCGCCGTTTTCAATGTTTTCAGTTCCTTCGAAAAGCAAATGCTCAAAAAAGTGTGCAAAACCTGTGCGGTTTGGTTGTTCATCTTTCGCTCCCACATGGTACATCACGGAAGTCGTAACTACGGGTGCATTGTTGTCTTGATGGAGGATCACGTGTAATCCATTAGAGAGGTCGTATTCTTCAAAAGAAACGGATTGTGCCATCATCAATCCAGCTACCAATAAAAAAATAGTAGCGATGTAAGTTTTCATAAAACAAGGGTTTAATAGATAAAATTAGACATTTTTAAACTAACGACTAATAAAATATTTTGTTACACTAAAAAACATTGCTTGATTGGGAACAAGATTGTATATTTGCCCCCGCTTCGACAAGAAGTAAATAAAACAAAGAATATGTTTGCAATCGTAGAGATAGCAGGGCAGCAATTTAAAGTTGCAAAAGACCAAAAGGTTTTTGTACATCGTTTGGACGCTAAAACAGGAGATAATATTTCTTTTGATAAGGTGTACTTAGTAGCAGACGGTGACAAAATTTCTGTAGGCGCCCCGGCTGTAGCCAATGCTTCGGTAGAAGCAAAAGTGGTTCGTCATTTGAAAGATGACAAAGTAATTGTATTTAAAAAGAAACGCCGCAAGGGATACCGCGTTAAGAATGGTCACCGCCAGTCGTTGACAGAAATTCTTAT
>CATIMP010000139.1 GCA_949528465.1 Bacteroidota bacterium
CTAAGAATACGTCACAGTGCGGTAAGGCATTGCGGTGAATGGCATGCGGATATGCCATTTCGCCTTCAACTCCTTCATATTCATTTTCTAATTGTTGTACGGCTTTTACGCCAGTTCCTGTAATGGATTGATAGGTAGAAACCACCACACGCTCAATGCCAAATGCGCGATGAATAGGCGCAAGCGCCATTACCATTTGAATGGTAGAACAGTTTGGATTGGCAATGATTTTGTCTTCAGCCGTAAGCTCGTTAGCGTTGATTTCAGGTACGATAAGTTTATGATCGGGATGCATACGCCACGCCGAAGAATTGTCTATGACCGTACACCCAACCGCTGCAAATTTTGGTGCCCACGCCAAGGAAGTATCGCCGCCTGCAGAAAATAAGGCAACATCTGGCTTTAGTGCAACAGCATCTTCAAGACCTACAACTGAATAGGTCTTACCCTCATACTCCAATTGTTTTCCCACCGAACGAGCCGAAGCTACTGGGATTAATTCGCTAATTGGAAATTGGCGCTCTGCCAATACTTGTAACATCACTTCGCCTACCATTCCGGTGGCACCTACTACCGCTACGCGCATATCTTAAATTTTGCTGCGAATGTACACCATTCAAATATTATAACAACGGGCGTTTAAAGCTTTATCAAAAAAATAACGGTTTGTTTGTTTTGTAACATATGTGCCGTGACGTAAAGATTCCAACATAAGATTTATGACACATTCATTCTTCTATTTGGTCTATAATCCAATTTACCCAACTCGAAATAGTAGATGCTCTTCTATGAAAAGTACTATAAGAGTTAATATTATATAAATTAGATGTCTTCATTATCTCGACAATTGCATTTCTACTTGGTTGCCTGGAGTCTTTAAAATATAATTTGATCACTTGATTGAAAGCACGGTAAGAAAGAATTAACTTAAAAAATTCTATCTGTCTATCATTAATGTTTAAATTAAAAATACGTTTGCCCAAATCAGTCAAAAAATAATTTACTTCTCCGTTTTCTTTTGATTTGTCGATCAGTCCCAAATATCTTCCTGCGTCAGTGTAATAATTCGTTTGCCTATCATCAAAATCATAGTTTACAGTTATATATTCACGAGTTAAAAAGCCATTCACATCCAGTAATTCACAAAGGTTAATTACTCTGTCAAAAGAGTCTGCTTGTGGGAAAGGGACTTCTAATTCCGCTGTTATTGGTGTTTCGTTTGCAATTTTTTGAATTAATTCCAAATTTATTGCACCATCACGAATTACATATCTTTTTTCGCTTCTTAATGTTAATGAGTTGTAATGATTAGGATCTTCAAAAACGTATTCTCGAAAGTGGAAGATACCATTTGAATAAGTTAGAAAAATGGATTTAATTGCTTTTGTTATTTTATTATTCCATAATTTATATGGGTAATACATTTGTCTAATTAAAAAGTCTTTTGAAATTGAATTTTTTGCTTCAATTAAACTTAATGAATTAACCCCTTCGTAACCACCATCTATTTCTATTTGGCTGTTGTTTACTACAATATTTAAATCAGATTTTTGAGTTTTAATATTAAAGTCAAAACTCAATGAACTCATTCTACCGCTTACAGTTGGTTTTATTTCTTCGTCTTGAACAAAATCTTCTATAATTCCCGTAACAAAAGCACAGTTTAAAGCGGTAGATTCACTCGTAATATTGTCGTGTTTGATACTTTCCAAATAATTCGGAAAGTCAATTTTAATAGGCGTTGGATCTTTGCTTTCAAAATCTTTGAAGGTTTCAAAGTCTGAAATTACATAGCCACCTCTTGAAACTGGCAGTATAGAAAGTTTGTTTTCTGAAAAAATTTCTGGTAACTGAGAGCGAAAGTCAAATTTTGTCATTAATCTAGCCTCACGAAATTCATTAATTTGTGAAGCATTAATTTCGAAAAAACCATTTTTTAAAACTGCTTCCGAGATTTTATACTTTACAAACAACTTGCTCCAAGCAATGTCATTTTTTGTTTCACTCATAATTTCTAATTAGAACTTCGTCAACTTCTCCACGCTTTGAAGCATCTGAATTTATTGCTCTATTTGCCTTTACAAAAGCTACATTATAATCTGAATATTGGTCTAAAATGAATTGAGTCGCTGAGTTTGAGACTAAAAACTTTACTCCTTTTTTGTCTAGTTTATCGCATAAATCTTTTAATCTAACTTGATCAAACATATTAAAGCCTCCTTGAACGTAACCTGTGAAATTTGAACTTTTTGAAACTGGATCATAAGGTGGATCAAAATATACAAACGCTCCTTTTCTAATATTTTTCAGTACACTTTCAAAATCTCCATTGATTATTGTAATATCATTTGCGTTTAAAAACCTGCTGACAGCTCTAATCGTTACGTCATTAACAATGTTTGGATTTTTGTACTTTCCAAATGGTGAGTTAAATTCTCCTGAGTTGTTAACTCTATACAATCCATTGTAACAAGTTTTGTTTAAATAGATCATCCTTGAGGCTTTTTTTATATCAGAAAGTTGATCAAAATCTTCTTTGCGATCTAAAGCTCTGATATTGTAAAAATATTCAGAGTCATTAATATGAGTTTTTAAGTCCTCAATTAATTTTTCAGGTTGATTTTTAATAACATTATACGTGTTTACAAGATCAGAATTGAAATCATTAACAATTGCTTTCTTAGGTTGAATTTCAAATAGCACCGCCCCTCCACCAACAAATGGCTCATAATAAGTCGTGTATTTTTTTGGCAAAAGTTCATTAATAGCTGGCATTAACTGTCTTTTCCCGCCAACCCATTTTAGAAATGGTGCTATTAATTTATTTTTTTTCATTCAGCTGTTTTGTCAAGTTCTACAAAGTAACAAAATTGAATCAAACTTTTATTTTAAGCCCTTAATATATACCTCAAACCTATTGTGTCAATAACTGACTTTAAAAATTCAATAAATAATCTTGCGGGTAATGCGTTGAGAAAGTCCTGTAATAAACTCATACGAAATGGTTCCTGCGTGGTTCGCTAGGGCTTCTGCGCTTTCGTTATCACCAATTACAATAACCTCATCGCCTTCTTTACACGCGATATTTGTTACGTCCACCATTATCATATCCATACACACATTCCCAACAATAGATGCTTTTTGTCCGTGAATCCACACATAGCCGTTGCCGTTCCCGTAAATACGGCCAATTCCATCGGCGTGACCCAATGGAAGCGTTGCGGTTTGCATAGAATCCGTTGCGATAAACGCACGATTATACCCCAACGAATCGCCTTTTTGGAGTGAATGAAGTTGTGATATGACTGTTTTGAGCGTTAAAACAGGCTTTAGTTGCGTGTCCACAGCACTATCGTTACCATAGCCATAAAGGCTAATCCCAGTTCTCACCATATCGTATTGTGCAGTTGCATAATTCAAAACACCTGAGGTGTTGAGTACATGAAAAATCGTATCGGGGTGCGAAGGTTTAATTTTCTGAACAATCGCCTCAAAATGATCTAATTGTGCCTGGGTAAACGATTCTTCATCTAAATCATCAGAAGCAGCAAGGTGCGAATACACCCCTTTTAATTGAAAAAGGTTCTTATTTTGGTTTAGCAAATCCAAAAGGTAGTTGGTTTGATTGGGATGGAATCCTAATCTGTTAAGTCCCGAATTAAATTTTAAGTGGATGGGGTAATGTGTTGTTTCGGTTGCTTTAAGAGTGGTCAAAAAGGCGTCTAAAATACGTTGGCTGTAAATAGCGGGCTCAAGCTTGTGCGTAATTAATACTTCCAAATTTGATTGCTGTGGATGCATCACCAAAATAGGCTGTTTAATTCCTGCGTTTCTGAGTGTAACCCCCTCTTGAACATATGCCACACCAAAGTAATCAACGCCACAAGCGGCAAGACATTTTGCCACGGCAACGGAGTCACTGCCATACCCAAAGGCTTTTACCACCGCCAAGAGTTTAGTCGAATTGGCTAAGCGTTTCCGTAAAAATTGATAGTTATGCCTAAGCTTAGTCAGGTGTATTTCTAAAACCGTTTCGCTCATTTGCCCAAAGCCTTTTTACTTTTTTTGGAAACCACCTCTTGGTCAGTTACGTTCATTTTGCGCACTTTTTCTCGAAGCATCGCCTTATAAAAGGCTGCTCTGCTAAGGGGCTCATATTCCTCTGTTTCACCAAGCATTACAAGCCTTTCATTTTCATTTTTTCGAAAGCTGTGATGTGCCAATTGTCCTGTGCGGGTACAAATGGCGTGTACTTTGGTTACGTACTCGGCAACAGCCATAAGGTTAGGCATTGGTCCGAATGGATTCCCTTTAAAGTCCATGTCTAACCCTGCAACGATAACGCGCACACCCCGATTGGCTAAATCGTTGCAAACGCTAACTATTTCGTCATCAAAAAATTGTGCTTCGTCAATGCCAACCACGTCACAGTTGTCGGCAAGCAGACGGATGTTTGCCGCAGCAGGTACCGCCGTTGAAATGATTTCATTCGCATCGTGCGAAACAACCTTGTCTTCGTCGTAGCGATTATCGACCTCCGGTTTAAAAATCTCCACTTTTTGTTTGGCAAATTTGGCACGCTTTAAACGGCGTATAAGCTCCTCCGTTTTTCCCGAAAACATAGAACCTGTAATGACCTCAATCCAGCCAAAAGATTCGTTTTTTTGATGTGTGTTTTCGAGAAACATAAATGATGTTTTATTGTGTTTGGACTTTTATGTGCCCGAACCATTCAAAAGTATTAAATTTAGGCAGCCAAACGTATGGAAGAGAAAAAAATTATTCAAAACAACGTGGAACAAGAGTTGATGAGTCTTGCGCATGAGATTTTGCGCAGCCGAAATCGCATGGAACTTGCCGATATACATGCAAAAGCATCCGCTATAGTGGCACTTACTACCCCAAAAACAGCAGATGAAGCACCTCAAACAGCGCCTAAAGAATCCGCACCAACCGAGCTGGAAGAAGCCCTTTTAACGCCTGTTTTGGAAGCGGAGTTTGAAACCATGTCGATAGATTTTACCCAACATCTTTTTGAAGGAAGCAACGCCGATTATCAGCGTGTAATGTCGATGTTAAAATCTAAAGAAACGCTTGAGGAAGCGAAGAAATTTATCGAAACACAAATTCAACCCGATTACGACTGGAGTGATAAACAAAAGGAAATCGATGCGTTTATGTCTTATGTTGAAACATTATTTGATTCCTAATCTAGTTTAAATGGAACAGGCTAACAAAAATGATATCGCCTCGGGACTTTGGTTGGTGCCAACTCCCATTGGGAATTTGAGCGATATAACCCTAAGAGCATTGGATACGCTGAGAAGTGTTGATTTGGTATTGGCTGAAGACACACGAACATCTGGAAAACTGTTAAAACACTACGAAATTGACGTGCCAATGCGATCCTATCATATGCATAATGAACACAAATCGGTGCCAAAAATTGTCAATGAGTTACGTGCTGGCAGTACGATTGCCTTGATATCCGATGCTGGAAGTCCTGGCGTTTCAGATCCCGGATTTTTGTTGGTTCGCGCTTGTGTTGAAGCGAACATTCCTGTACATGCCTTGCCGGGCGCGACTGCGTTAATTCCGGCGATTACGCTTAGCGGATTGCCCTCTGAACGTTTTGTTTTTGAAGGCTTTTTACCGCAAAAAAAGGGGCGGCAAACACGCCTAGAATTCCTTGTGAACGAACCCCGAACAATGGTGTTTTACGAATCTCCACACCGATTGGTAAAAACACTATCCCAACTTGCCACGCATCTTGGCGAAGACCGAAATGTGAGCGTTTCGCGAGAGCTTTCCAAAAAATTTGAAGAAACCGTGCGAGGAACACTAACTTCTGTGTTACAGCATTTTACGGAAACGCCTCCAAAAGGGGAGTTTGTTATTGTAGTAGAAGGAGGATAATATGCGCTGGAAATTCAAATCTACTCCTACTGAAACTACTGTGGCGCACCTAAAATCGTGTTTGGGTGTAGATGATGTTATTGCGACACTTTTAGCGCAACGCGGCATCGATACTTTTGAAAAAGCTAAGGCCTATTTTCGTCCGCATTTGGGGCAACTTCACGACCCGTTTTTGATGCAAGACATGGACAAAGCGGTTGCGCGCTTATTGCATGCCATAGCGCAAAACGAAGCCGTAATGGTATATGGCGATTACGATGTTGATGGCACCACTTCGGTAAGTATGCTTACGCATTTTTTACGCAGTCAAGGACTATCCGTTACGCCCTACATCCCCGATCGATACGCCGAAGGCTATGGCTTGTCAAAACAAGGCATTGAAGCCGCAAAAGAGAAAAATATTCAGTGTATAGTAGCGTTGGATTGTGGTGTAAAAGCCATAGCGCAAGCGGAACATGCCGCTTCTATAGGCATTGACCTTATCATTTGCGACCACCACACGCCTGGCGAAACCCTTCCAAAGGCCTTAGCCGTTTTAGATCCAAAACGCAGCGATTGTGCCTATCCATACAAAGAATTATGCGGTTGTGGTGTTGGCTTTAAACTCATGCAAGGAATAGCTCAAAAACAAGGTAAGGACGTAGATACGCTCAGTGCTTATTTGGATTTTGTTGCGGTTGCCATTGCTGCAGATATTGTTCCGATTACAGATGAAAACCGTGCCTTAGCTTTTTTAGGGTTGCAACAAATTCAAGTGGCATCAAGACCTGGGCTAAAGGCTATTTTACGAGATAAAACTACAGGACAAAATATTTCTGATGTGGTGTTTGGAGCAGCACCGCGCATCAATGCCGCTGGACGTATGAAACACGGGTTGTATGCTGTTGAATTATTGCTTTCCAGTTCTGAACAGGAAGCCGCTAACATTGCAGGAGAAATTGAAACATTTAATACCTCTCGCAAAGAAGTGGAGCAAGAAATTACACAAGAGGCATTAGCGCAAATTGAGGCAAACAGTGAGGAGGAAAACGCAACTTCTGTCGTCTTTTCATCCGATTGGCACAAAGGTGTTATTGGCATTGTTGCTTCTCGGCTTATTGAAAAATACTATCGTCCTACCTTGGTATTTACCAAAGCAGGTGAGGGCGTTTTGGCTGCCTCGGCACGTTCGGTGCGTGGATTTGATGTGTATGCTGCCTTAGATGCGTGTAGCGCGCACATTATTCAGTTTGGTGGGCACAAATATGCTGCAGGTGTCACTATGAAAGAAAGTGAGTACAACGCCTTTAAAACGGCATTTGAACAGCATGTAAAAAACACACTGGTACAGGAACAAAAAGACCCTGTTTTGGATGTGGATGTGGTATTGCCGTTCTCTTCTATTACGCCCAAACTACTGCGTATTCTGAAGCAAATGGAGCCTTGTGGCCCAGAAAACAGAAGCCCTGTTTTTTATTCGGAATCAGTCCTTGATAATGGAACCGCTAAACTCGTAGGAAAAGACAGTAGCCACTTAAAAGCGCGGTTTGTTCAAGCAAACAGTTCACCCATAGACGCTATTGGCTTTGGGCTGGGCACAAAAATGGCGTTACTAAAAAGTAAAAAGCCTCTGCGTATTGCCTATGCCTTAGAAGAAAATCATTGGCAAGGAAATGTATCGGTACAGCTTCGATTAAAAGATATTCAAGAGCTATAAGCTGAAAATTA